>JAEXXY010000160.1 GCA_023451855.1 Actinomycetes bacterium | reverse complement strand
ACATCGAGGACTACCTGCGCCGCGAGTCCCGGGCCGAGGGCGCCGACCCGTCGGCCCCGCCCGTCGCCGGGCGCCCCTGACCGACGCGTCACGCCGGCGTGGGCGCCGCAAGGCGTCGGCCCCGGTTTCGACGCGACGGAAGCGGCCGCCCCGGATGGACGGCCGCTTCCGTGTGAGGGGTGGTCCCGGCCTCAGCCGAGAAGCCCTCCGCCCGGGCACGTGACGACCTTCTCGTCGAGCAGGCACACGACCTTGGTCGTCCGCGGGTCGAGCACGCGGACCAGGCCCGTCGGGTCGCCGGGGAGGAGCGGCAGGTGCGGCAGCGCGAGCAGGCGCACGATCTCGGCGGGCAGGGTCGGCACGGGAACCGGCACCGGAACCGGCGCTGAGGGGAGCGCCGGCACCGGCACGGTCGGCGTCGGGAGGGGGACGCCCGGCACCTTGGGGACGGGCACGGTGATCGCCGGCCGCGGCGCCTTCGAAGGGACCGGCTTCGGCGCCGGCGTGCCCGAGCCCGAGGGCTTGGGGGCCGGCTTCGAGGCCGAGGGTGACGGCTTCGTCGAGGAGCCCGGTGTGGGACGGGCCCCCGACGAAGCCGTCGTCTGGTGGGCCGACGGACCGGCGTAGGCGAACCCCGACCCGTCGGGGGTGGCCGTGCCGGTGCCTGCGGCGGGACGCGCAGCCGGCAGCGAGCCGACGGGAACGACGGTGACGCCGCGGCGGTACGCGTCGGCGATGGACAGCACGCTGCGCACGTAGCTGTCGGAGTGGTTGTAGCGGAAGACCGCGTCGTAGGCGGCCTTCGGGTCGCGCAGGTTCGCGTGGCCGGAGCAGAGCATCGCGCCCGCGGCGGTGACGGCGTCGGTGAGGTTCTGCGGGTCGGAGACACCGTCGCCGTTGCCGTCGCGGCCCATCGAGGACCACGAGGTCGGGATGAACTGCATCGGGCCGACGGCGCGGTCGTAGACGCTGTCGCGATCGAGGCGGCCGCCGTCGGTGTCGGTGATGCGGCTCGTGCCCCGGCTGCCGTCGAGCGGGATGCCGATGATGCCGGGACGGGCGACGCCGGACGCGTCGAGGCGGTTGCCACCGAACTGCGCGTGGTTGCTCTCGACGCGGCCGATCGCCCCGAGCAGCGCCCAGTCGACGCCGCACGAGGGGTCCACACGGTCGAGCAGGCCGGCGGCGTGCTGGTAGGCGGACAGGGCCAGGCTCGGGATGCCGTTGGCGTCGAGGCGCACCGGCATGAAGCCCGCCAGGGCGTGCACGGCCTCCTGCGCGGCGCTCGGCACCGCGACGCTCGCGAAGTCGGAGGTGTAGGTGTCGTAGACCGGCGGCAGCTGCATCGGGGCCGGGGCGGGACCGGCGTCGGGGTAGTCGGGGCCGGCCGACTGCGTCACGACCTGGTCGGGCACGGTGAGCGCAGTGGGTGTCGGGTCGGCCCCGGAACGGGCGGCGACGGCGATGCCGGTGGCCGCGAGGGCGATGACGGGCAGCGCCGCGGCGACGCGTCGGCTGACGCGACCGGCTCGGACGATGCGGACCATGGTGACTCCTCGATGACAGCCGCCCCCATTGGCGGTCGCAGGGGTCAACGAGTCGGGAGGCGGAAGGTCACGCGTCGTGGTACCGCCGGGTCGAGGTCAGCCGAGCCGCGCCACGACGTGGTCGATGGCCCTCGTCAGCGTCGTGACGTCCTCGGGCTCGACAGCCGGGAACATCGCGACGCGCAGCTGGTTGCGCCCCAGCTTGCGGTAGGGCTCGACGTCGACGACGCCGTTGGCCCGCAGCACCGTGGCCACGGCGGCGGCATCGACCGAGTCGTCGAAGTCGACGGTTCCGACGACCTGCGAGCGTGCAGCCGGGTCGACGACGTACGGCGTCGTGTAGCCGGTCTGCTCTGCCCACGTGTAGAGGCGGCTGCTCGAGTCCTTCGTGCGGGCCGCCGCCCAGTCGAGGCCGCCGTTGCCGTTGAGCCACTGCAGCTGGCTGTTGAGCATGGCCAGCGTCGCGAGGCCCGGGGTGTTGTAGGTCTGGTTCTTCAGCGAGTTGTCGATGGCCGTCGGCAGGCTGAAGAAGTCGGGCACCCAGCGGCCCGACGAGGCGATCTCCTCGACACGGGCGAGCGCGGCGGGGGAGAAGAGCGCGAGCCACAGGCCGCCGTCGGAGGCGAAGCACTTCTGCGGTGCGAAGTAGTAGACGTCGGCCTGGCTGACGTCGACGGGCAGGCCCCCGGCGCCGGACGTCGCGTCGACGAGCACGAGCGCGTCGTCGTCGGCGCCCTCGACGCGTCGGACCGGGGCCATGACGCCCGTCGAGGTCTCGTTGTGCGGCCAGGCGTAGACGTCGACGCCGGCCTCGGCCCGCGGCGTCGCGAGCGTGCCGGGGTCGGCCGTGATGATCGTCGGCTCGCCGAGGAAGGGGGCGGCCTTGGTGACCGCGCCGAACTTGCTCGAGAACTCCCCGAACGCGAGGTGCTGGGCGCGGTCGCGCACGATGCCGAAGGCGGCGATGTCCCAGAAGGCGGTGGAACCGCCGTTGCCGAGGATCACCTCGTAGCCCTCGGGCAGGGAGAAGAGGTCGCGAAGGCCCTGGCGGACCTCACCGACGAGGTTCTTGACCGGGGCCTGGCGGTGCGAGGTGCCGAGGACGGTGCCGGCGATGGAGGCGAGGTACTCGACCTGCTCCGGGCGCACCTTCGAGGGCCCGGACCCGAAGCGTCCGTCGCTCGGCCGGAGCTCGGCGGGGAGCGTGATGGTCGGGTTCACGGCGGGTGCTTCGGTCACGTTTGCTCACCTCGGACGGAGGCCACCACTGGACGCGTGTGGCACGGGTGTTTCGACGGAGTGACGCCGGTGTCACCCGCCACATTGAACCCCAGCTGCCCGACTGGTGGACACCGTTGCTCGTTGTGTGGACGCCCACACCTCCGCGGCCCCACGGCTGCGCGGTTCCCCCAGAAGTGCGCGCTTCCGTCAGGAGTGGTCGGTGCGAGGCGCGCTGCTGAGGGAAGTGTGCACCTGTGTCGGCACCGCCCGCCGCTGTCCACAGACCCTCTGCGGCGACCTCGTCGGTCGGGTCATCATGGCGCATGGATGTCGAGCAGCTGGCCCGCAGCGACGTGGTCAGCGCTGCCCGGCTGTCCGCTGCCGGGCACTCAGACGGCGCCATCGCCTCCGCCGTGCGAGCGGGCCGGCTCGTGCCTCTGCTCCGCGGCTGGTACTCGGTGCGCCCGGCCCGCGACGCTCGGGACCTGCACTGGCTTCGCGCCACGGCGGGCTGGCGGCGCTTCGGGGGCCGGGCGATCTTCAGCCACCAGTCGCTGCTCGTGGCCCAGAACCTGCCCGACTACGCCCTCGATCTCGGTGTGGTCCACCTGACGCGGAAAGGCGCCGGCACGACGCGCAACGTCAGGGGGCTGAAGATCCATCGTCCGCTTCCCGACCTGCCGCAGGCACTGTCCGGCGCCATGCAGGACCGGGTGCCGACGGCTGTCGGCATCGTGCAGGCCGGTCTCGAGGGGCTGCCGCTCAGTGCACTCGCGGCGGCGGACGCTGCCCTGCACCGCAAGCTCGTGACGACCGAGCAGCTCGAGGCGGCCTGCGGCGTTATGGCCAGATGCCGCGGCATCGGCCCCGTCCGGGCGATCCTGCGCGAGGCGGACGAGCGCATCGAGTCGCCGGGGGAGAGCATCATCGGCCACCGGCTGCGCAGCCTCGGGTACGCACTCGACCCGCAGTACGCGGTGAAGACGGACCTGGGCGTACGCTTCGCCGACTTCCGGATCCGCGGCACCCGCGTCCTCGTCGAGTTCGACGGGGCGCAGAAGTACGGCGGGCAGGAGGCCGGGTTCGAGGAGAAGCGGCGCGAGGACGCGATGCGTCGGAAGGGGTTCTTCTTCGCGCGGTACGTATGGGACGAGCGCGACGACGTCCGGCTCATCGGTGCTCGGGCGGCGCAGGCCATCGCCGACTCACGACGATGGGCGGCGTGAGCCGGCCGAGCGGTGCGTCATCGCGCCAGGAGTGCGCGGTTCCTCCAGCGGTGCGCCCTGCGCGCCGCATCGATGAGGTAACCGTGCACTCCTGAAGGCACCGCGCGCCGATGTGCCGCGAGGCGCAGCGGTGGGACGGGTCAGTGGACGGTGCCGCCGAGGGAGCGGGTCGTGTACGCGCCCGGACGCGCGTCGTAGAGGGCCAGGGTGCCGTTGGCGGCGCGGCCGAAGGCGAGGAAGCCGCCGTCGGACCGGGTGACGACGTCGGGCGCCGAGGTGAGCGCGACAGCCGTACCCATGAGGATGCTGCCGCGCTGCACGACGAGCCGCCCGTCGATGCCGACCCCGACCGCGACGCGGGCCCTGCCGGGGAAGGCGTCGCCGAGGGCCCGCGCCGAGAACAGCGAGAGCGCGTCCGCACGCTGCGTCCACGTGCCGCGGCTCGTGCTGGTCGGCGTGAAGAGGGCCTCGTACGTCGCGCCGTTCGTGCCGCGGCCGCTGACGACGGTGCCCTTCGACGACGGCGAGGCCGACGCCGACAGTGCCGAGGTGAACACGCCGCCGGCCGGTAGCCACGCGCGCCACACGCGTCCGTCGAAGTGACGGCGCAGGCCCGCGCCGTCGGGCGCCACCGCGAAGACGTCGAGCGTGCCGTCGCCGAGCGAGGACGCGTGCTGGGAGACGACGCCTCCGCCGAGGTTCGTCGAGCCCTTGCGGACGCCGCCGACGTACCACGTGTGGACGACCTGGCCGGAGCCGTTGCGGGTGAGCAGGTCGACGCGTCCGGCCCGCGAGCTCGCGGCCGAGGGCGCGTCGGTCGAGGCGACCTGCGTGTTGACCCACGGGGCCCACGTCGCGCCGTCGTTCGTCGAGCGGGTGAAGCGGACCAGGTTGTCGGTGCCCCGGGCGAAGGCCACGACCTCCGTGCCGGTGCGGGCGGCCGTCACCCCGACAGGGGTGACGAGCTGGCCGCCACTCCTGCGCGGCACCGTCCCGGTCGGGTGCACCCGCACGATGCGGTCGTTGCTGCCGTTCGAGGTCGTGAACCACAGCGACCCGTCGGGTCCGAGCTGCGCGGCACGGATGCGTCCGTACCCCTGGGCGACGCCGAGCCGCTCGACGTGGGCGACCTTCCCGGTGGTCGGTGAGGGGTTGAGCCGCATGAGGTAGAGGCCCTGCCCCTTGAGCAGGCCGACGGCGAGCGCGCCCTGCCACTGCCCCCACGCCGCGCCGCGCAGGAAGGTCGCGCCGCTCGTCGCGACGGTCGGGTAGCCAGAGGACCACTGGGCCGTGCGGGCCGACGGGAACTTCGACAGGTCGGTCATCGGCGTCGACTCGTCGTAGCCGGGCACCGGGTCCCAGCCGTAGTTGGCGCCGCGGACCGACAGGTTGATCTCGTCGTCGCGGTCGGTGCCGTGCTCGGCCGACCACAGCTCGCTCGTGCCCGGCCGCAGGGCCAGGCCCTGGACGTTGCGGTGCCCGTAGTTCCAGACGTACCGGGCCCTGCCGCCGCGGGAGTAGAAGGGGTTGTCGGCGGGGATCGTGCCGTTGGCGTTGACGCGCAGCACCTTGCCGCCGAGCGAGGACAGGCTCTGCGGGTTGCTGCCGACCGCGGCGTCGCCGGTGCCGACGTAGAGCTTGCCGTCGGTGCCGAAGCGCAGCCGGCAGCCGGAGTGCCGCCCGCTCGTCAGGGGCAGGCCGGTCACGACGGGCGAGCCGTCGGAGACCGCGGTGGTGTCGCTCGTGAGCCGCCAGCGCAGGACGCGCACGTCGAGTGGGTTCCCGGCAGAGGTGCGGACCGACTGGCACGTGTAGAACTTCTTGTTCGTCGCGGCGCCCGGGTCGGCGACCATTCCGAGCAGGCCGCCCTCGCTGTTGACGTAGAGGGAGGGGAAGCCGCTGATCGACACCCGACGCGGCGCTGCCCCGTCGCGTTTGGACCACACCTGCCCGCCGCGCAGGTCGTAGAGCATGAGGCTGCCGACCCACGTGAGGTCCCACGGGTAGGACAGGCCCGACACGACCGTGGTCACCTGCAGCGTCGGGGACGCAGACGTGGCCGCAGGCGCGGCGGGTGCGGCGGACGCCACCGGCGACGCGGGTGCCGCGGCGGGGGCCAGGGCCCCCGGACGCGTCGGTGACGCGGTCGCCACGGGTGGGCCGGACGCCGTGACGACGCCGGCGGCGAGGACCGTGCTGGCCGCCGCGATGGATGCTCTGACAACCGCACGCCGCACCATGGTGCCTCCCGACTCTGGGCGCTGCAGGTGTCCTCTTTGCGAGGTTCCTCCCGCCACCGTACGCGCGTCAGAGCCGGGTGGCACCCCGGGAGAACGGTGCGCTCAGCTGCCGACCTGGGGCGTCCAGCCGGCGACGTCCTCCGGCTTGCGCGGGCCCTCGCCGATGTAGCGCGACGACGGTCGGATGAGGCGCCCGGTCTGCTTCTGCTCGAGGATGTGCGCCGACCAGCCCGCGGTACGCGCACACGTGAACATCGGCGTGAACATCTCCGGCGGCACCTCGGCGAAGTCGAGGATGACCGCGGCCCAGAACTCGACGTTCGTGGCGAGCACGCGGTCGGGACGCCGGGCCTGCAGCTCCGCGAGCGCGGCCTTCTCCAGGGCCGCGGCCACCTCGTAGCGCGGCGCGCCGAGGCGCTCGCAGGCCGAACGGAGGACGCGGGCGCGCGGGTCCTCGGCCCGGTAGACGCGGTGGCCGAAGCCCATGAGGCGCTCGCCACGGTCGAGCACACCCTTGACGTAGGCCTCCGCGTCGCCCTGCTCCTCGACGCCGGACAGCATGTGGAGCACGCGGGACGGGGCCCCGCCGTGGAGCGGCCCCGACATGGCGCCGACCGCGCCCGAGAGCGCCGCGGCGACGTCGGCGCCGGTCGAGGTGATGACGCGGGCGGTGAACGTCGAGGCGTTCATGCCGTGCTCGGCGGCCGACACCCAGTAGGCGTCGACGGCCTCGACGTGCTTCGGGTCGGGCTCGCCCCGCCAGCGGATCATGAACCGCTCGGTGATGGAGCGGCCCTTGTCGACCTCGCGCTGCGGCACCATCGGGCGCCCCAGGCCGCGCGCCGACTGGCCGACGAACGACAGCGCCATGACGGCGGCGCGGGCCAGGTTGTCGCGCACCTCCTCGGCGTCGATGTCGAGGGTGGGGCGGAAGCCCCAGACCGGGGCGAGCATCGCGAGGGCCGACTGGACGTCGACACGGACGTCGCCGGTGTGGACGGGCAGGGGATAGGGCTCGGCGGGCGGCAGGCCCGGGTCGAACTCGTTGTCGACGAGCAGTCCCCAGACGTGCCCGAAGTCGACGTGGCCGACGAGGTCGTTGATGTCGACGCCGCGGTAGCGGAGCGCCCCACCCTCCTTGTCCGGCTCGGCGATCGTCGACTCGAACGCGATGACTCCCTCGAGACCCGGCTTGAAGTCGGGGTCCGGCGTGCTGTCTGCCATGTGGGTCCTTGCTGTGCAGGCGGTACCACCGCGGTGTGGAGGCCAGGCAACGGACGCGTCGGGCACCGCGGTCGGGAGCCGTCGGTCCTCGCTGCCAGACTCACCGTATGCCGTCAGCAGCCGACCAGACCTCCTTTCGCGAAGCGGTGTTCGCCACACGAGACCCGCACCAGGACGCCGTGCGCTTCGAGGGCACCGACTTCACGGCGGTGCGGGCGGGCGGGTTCACCTTCCTCGAGTGCTCCCTGGTCGACGTGTGCCTCGACGACGCGCACCTCGAGTCCTCACGGTGGTCGGAGTGCGAGTGGGACCGCGTCCACGGCGTCGGCATCAGCCTGCCGGAGGCGAGCCTCATCGAGACGACCCTCGACGGCTGCCGGCTGGGCGCCGTGTCGGCGTGGAGCTCGACGTGGCGCGACGTCACCGTGCGCGGCGGCAAGATCGACTTCCTCAACCTGCGCGGCGCCAGGCTCAAGGACGTCACGTTCCTCGACTGCGTCGTCGTCGAGCTCGACCTGCAGGAGGCCACCGTCGACGGGCTGACCTTCGAGGGCTGCACGCTGCTCGAACCGGCGTTCGGCCGGGGCACCTACAAGGGGCTCGACCTGTCCGGGGCGACGCTGCGCGCGCCGCACGGTCTCGCCGGCCTCAGGGGCGCGACGCTGTCGCGCCCGCAGGTCATCGACCTGTCCGACGCGCTCGCCGCCGAGCTCGGCATCGTCATCGCCGACTGACAGTCGGCGCGGTCCGGCTCATCGCCGCCGAGCGGCGCTCAGTTCAGCTGGTTGGGCTTGCCGCGACGCATGGCCGCGGTGGCGGCGTCCTTGGCCCGGCCCTTGACGCCGACCTTGTCCTCCGGGCGGATCCGCTTGGTGAGGTCGGCGCGCTCGACGAGCGCCGACAGCGGGAGGTCGGCCGGCGGGTAGACGGTGACGGACTCGTCGGCGCTGAAGACGACCCAGTGCGCGCGGTCGCCCTTGTAGACCTTGAGGATGCTGCCCTCGGACAGCGACGTCGCGTGGGCCATCGCCTGCCGGCGCGCCTTCTCGCTCGAGACGGCCTTGTTGATGGCCTCCTTGGCCGGCTCGCGCAGCGCCTGGGTGGCCACCCAGATCTGCGGCCCGTACTTGATGCCGAGCCGGACGCCCTGGCCGATCACCTTGCTCTTGCCTGCCATCGCGCCAACTCCTTCTGCCCGTCGCCGGGTCGTTCGATCCGTCCGCGAGGCGCCGTTGCCGGCGCCCGCGGGCCGTCTGCCCCAAACCCTAGTCTGAGGACATGGACACTCCGGACTCCTCGTACCCGCCGGCGGCCGACCCAGCCGACGACACGAGCGACGCGTCCACGTCGCCGCAGTGGCGACGCGTCGACTACGCGGGCGAGGGCCTCGACGAGTCGCAGATGGCGCCCTCGCCCTACCCGCAGGCCCGCGCCTGGGTCGACGCCGCGGTCCGGGCGGCCCACGAGCGCGACGACGTGCCCGAGCCGACGGCGATCTCGGTGGCCACGGTCGACGCGTCGGGTGTGCCCGACGTGCGCACCGTGCTCATGCGCTTCTTCGACGAGCGCGGTCCGGGGTTCGTGACGAACCTCGGTTCGGCCAAGAGCGAGCAGCTGCGGGCCAACCCGGGCATCGCGGTGTCGCTGACCTGGCCCTCGCTCTACCGGGCGATCCGGTTCCGCGGGCGGGCCGAGCTCGTCGGGCGCGACGAGGTCGAGGCCTACTTCTCCTCGCGCCCCTACGGCTCGCGGCTGTCGGCGTGGGCCTCGGACCAGTCGCGTCCGGCCGCCGACCGGGCCGAGCTCGAGCGGCGCTGGCAGGAGGTGCTGGCGCGCTTCCCCGACACGGGCAGCGACGCCGACGTGCCGGTGCCCGACTTCTGGGGCGGCTGGCGCGTCGTGTGCGACGAGGTCGAGTTCTGGGCCGGGCGGGCCAACCGCCTCCACGACCGGATCGTCTTCCGCCGCTCGGGCGAGGGCACCCTGGCCGACGCGTCCGCCTGGACCCGCTCGCGCCTGCAGCCCTGACCCTGCCGGTCGACCTGAGCGGGTCGACCCGAGCCGGACAGGAAACAGGGCGGCCCGGAAGACCGGACCGCCCTGCCTCACTCCTGAGTGGAGGTGGGGACGCGGCTATCGCGTGGCCACCTCGCACGTTCCGGAAGAGATCACTTCTCGGACCACCTCCTTCCCTTGTCGATGCGACGACGTTACGTCGCGTCGAGGGGGCGGGCAAGGACTTTTCCACCGGGCGACAGCCGGGTCAGCTGCCGACCTCGGGCTCCGGGGCGACGGCCGTGGC
>JAEXXY010000095.1 GCA_023451855.1 Actinomycetes bacterium | reverse complement strand
TACGCACTGCAGTGGCGCCGAGCGGTCCGCGGGGCGCGGGCCGACGCGTCGGTCGTGCGCCCGCTGCGGCGCGAGCCCACCGACGCCGAGCGCGCGGCGTGGCTCGGTGAGGACGCCCTCGCCACGTGCGACGTCGTCGTGACGCCAGGTCTGTCCGTCGACCGCCACGGCACCCGCCTCGGACAGGGCGGCGGCTGCTACGACCGCGCCCTGCTCCACCGCGCACCGGGCGCCCTCGTCGTGACGCTGCTGCACGAGGGCGAGGCGAGCGAGGCCGACCTGCCGCGCGACGCGCACGACCAGCCGGTCGACGGCTGGGTCACGACGACCGGACGGGTCGTCCTGCTCCCCTGACCGACGCCTCCGACGCCCACCGACGCTGAGACGCGTCCGACGCGTCAGGGCTGGGGCGTGCCCGGCGGCACGAGCGTCATCTCGTCGTCGGACGCCTCTGAGACCGCGCCCTGGGAGAAGGGCCACGGGAAGGACTCGTTCGCGGCCCACGCGTCGATCTGGTCGGCGTAGTGGTCCTGGTAGGCGTGCCCGGACTGGCCCGTGGAGTTGACCCACCTCGACGCGTCGAGGTTCGACAGGTCGACGACCATCCGCATCGAGGGCCCGGTCGTCACGTCGTAGCCGGGCTGCGAGGCGTTCCACGCGTTGGCGTTGACGATGGAGTTGCCGCCACCGAGCTCGATGCCACCACGGTCGAAGAGCCCACGGACCACCTCGGGCACCGACGGGTCGCCCATGACCGGGTGCTTGAGGTCGAGCTGGTGCAGCCGCCCCCACCGCCACGTGGACGGGACCTTGCCGAGCTTGCGCGCGAGGTCCAGGCGCGCGTCGACGAGGGCCCGCTTGAGGATCTCGTCACGGCCCTCGGTGAGGCCCGGCGTCGTCCGGTCGTCCCACCAGTCGTTCTTCGGGTCCTTCATCAGCTGCTCGACGACGACCATCCAGCGGCTGCCGCCGTCCGGCGCGATCTCCGGCGGCAGCTCGTCGAAGGTGTACTCGAGCAGGTGCTTCCACACCGCGTTGTAGTAGGCAGCCGCCGCCGAGTCGCGCGACTTGTCGCCCGGCTGGCTGCCGTCCCAGTCACGCAGCAGGCGCTGCGCCTGGCCGGTGAAGTCGTCGACCTGGACGGCGAGCAGGCGCTCCACGAGGGAGGGCGCGTAGGTGTTGCGGACGTCGCCCTGCACCTGCGACATGAGCTCGGGCGACACCTTCGTCGCCGCGCCGAGCAGGGTGCGGATGCGCTGGGCCCGGAACCCGTAGTCCCACTCGCTCGTGAGGAACGGATCGGGGCTGGCGGTCACCGCCTGGTTGGCGGTGACGAGGAAGCCCTCCGGCGGGTCGAAGGTGTGCGGGAGGTCCTCGAAGGGCACGTAGCCCTTCCAGTCCCACTGGCTGTCCCAGCCGGGCGCCGGCCAGTACCCGGGGGGCGAGGCCGGCGTCGCCGAGCGGCGGATCGGGATGCGGCCGGGCGACTGGTAGCCGATGTGGCCCTCGGTGTCGGCGTAGACGAGGTTCTGCGACGGCACGGTGAACAGCGCCGCAGCCTTGCGGAAGTCGTCCCAGCCCTGCGCCTTGTTGAGCGCGAAGATCGCGTCACCGGTCGTGCCGGGCGTGAGGGCGGTCCACGCGAGCGACACCGCGTAGTGGTTGGTCTGGGCGGCGCCGCGGACCGCGAGGCGGTCACCGGCGTCGTCGATCGAGGGCACGACGTCGCTCATGATCGGGCCGTGCACCGTGCCCCGCACCGTGATGGTGACGTCGGGGCCGCCGGCCACCTTGATCGTCTCGTCCCGGGTGCGCACCGGCTCGCGCTTGCCGTCGCGCAGGTAGGTGCCGCCGCTCGTCTGCTCGAGGTAGAAGTCGGTGACGTCGGGACCGAGGTTGGTCATGCCCCACGCGACCTTGTCGTTGTGGCCGATGACGACGCCGGGCACACCCGAGAACGTGAAGCCCGACACGCGGAACGGGCACGCCTGCGACACGGTGCGGCACTGGAGGTTGACCTGGCTCCACACGCTCGGGATCGACAGGCCCAGGTGCGGGTCGTTGGCCAGCAGCGGCTTGCCCGTGGTCGTCCGAGAGCCCGACACGACCCACGAGTTGGACCCGATGTCGGACCCACGGCCGAGGCTGGCCGGCACGGCCGCGAGCGCGGCCAGGGCGGTGTCGACGGCGTGGCGCCCGTCGGGGTCGCGCAGCCGCTCCAAGGCCGGCGGGACGGAGCTCGCGGCCTGCTCGGCCGAGGCGGGCTGCCAGTCGGCGGCCGATAGGATCGGCTGGTTGCGCTCGTACGGGTAGGGCGGGTAGAGCAGCTGGATCTGCTTGAGGGTGCGGTTGCGCGAGAGGCGCGCGCGGGCCAGCTCGTCGTTGTAGTCGCCGCGCAGGTCCCACGCCATCGCCTTGAGCCACGCGAGGGAGTCGACCGGCGTCCACGGCTCGACGCGGTAGCCGGGGTTGGTGCGCCGCAGGAAGGTGTACTCGAGGGACATCTTCTCCGGCGACTCCGCCTGCCTGATGTAGGCGTTGACGCCGTCGGCGTAGGCCTGCAGGTACTGACGCGTCTCGGGCGCGAGCTTGGGCAGCTCGGCCTCGGCGATGCGTCGCCACCCCATGGTGCGGATGACCTTGTCGCTGTCGATGCCGCCGGACCCGACGAGCTCGGACAGGCGCCCGGCCGTCACGTGGCGGCGCAGGTCCATCTCGAAGAAGCGGTCCTGGGCGCTGACGAAGCCCTGCGCCCGGAAGAGGTCCTGGGCGGTGTCGGCGTAGATCGTCGGGACCCCGTGGTCGTCGCGCTTGACCGACACCGAGCCGGCCAGCCCCTCGATCTGCAGCGTGCCGGTCGTCTGCGGGAAGGTCTGCCGCACCACGCCCACCGACAGCACCGCGGCGCCGACGAGCACGAAGACCACGAGTACGGCGACGAGCAGGAGGATCCGACGGGCGCGCTTCAACCGTGACACGCGACGAGCCTAGGCCACGAGGCATCCGGCGGTGACCCGGCGTGGACCGGGCCACGCCGGGCGCAGACCGGATGGTTGGATTGGCCCGAACCCGAGGAGCCGCCGTTGACCGGAGCGCCGTCCATCACGTCGTCGACCATGACACTCGACGACCTCACGGGCGTGCTCCTCATCGGCTCGGTCGTGCTCCTCGTGGCGGTCGCCGCGGTGCGCCTGTCGGTCCGGTCGGGCCTGCCCTCGCTGCTCATCTACCTCGGCATCGGCCTGGTCCTCGGCAACGCCGGGGCGGGCATCCAGTTCGACGACGCGTCGATCACCCGCGTGCTCGGCTACGCGGCCCTCGTGCTCATCCTCGCCGAGGGCGGCCTGACGACGTCGTGGGAGAACATCCGCGAGGCGGTCGCACCGGCATCGGTGCTCGCGACGCTCGGCGTCGCCGTGTCGGTCCTCGTCGTGGCGGTCGCGGCGCACACGCTCCTGTCGCTGTCGTGGACGATCTCGCTGCTCGTCGGCGCCATCGTCAGCTCGACCGACGCGGCCGCCGTGTTCGCGGTGCTGCGCAACGTCCCGCTGCCCAAGCGGCTGTCGGGCATGCTCGAGGCCGAGTCCGGGTTCAACGACGCACCGGTCGTCATCCTCGTCGTCGCCTTCGCGGCCCAGGGCGTGCCCGGCGGTCACAGCGAGCCGTGGTGGATGCTGCTGTTCCACGCCGGCGTCGAGCTGCTCGGCGGCGCGGTCGTCGGTATCGCGGTGGGCTGGCTCGGCGGCCAGCTGCTCCGACGCGTGGCGGGCGGCTCCTCGGCCCTCTTCTCCATCGGCGTCGTCGCCCTGACAGTGCTGGCCTACGCGGTGGCCGCGCAGATCCACGTCAGCGGCTTCCTCGCGACCTACCTGTCGGCGCTCGTGCTCGGCAACATGGGCCTGCCCAACCGCACACCGGTGCAGAGCTTCGCCAACGCGCTCGGCTGGATCGCGCAGATCGGCCTCTTCGTGCTCCTCGGCCTGCTCGCCGACCCGACGCGCCTCGACGAGCAGCTCGTGCCGGCCGTCATCATCGGGCTCGTGCTGCTGCTCGTGGCCCGTCCGTTGTCGGTGGTCCTGTCGACCGTGTGGTTCCGCGTGCCGTGGCGCGAGCAGGCGTTCCTGTCGTGGGCCGGGCTGCGCGGTGCCGTCCCGGTCGTCCTCGCCACCGTGCCGCTCACCGCCGGCACCCCGGACACCGAGTGGATCTTCGACCTCGTCTTCATGCTCGTCGTCATCTTCACCGTGGTGCAGGGGCCGACGCTGCCGTGGATCGCCCGCCGCCTCGGGCTCACCGAGGGCGTCCACTCCGTCGACGTCGACCTCGAGTCCACCTCGCTCATCGAGATCGGCGCCGACGTCGTGCAGGTGTCGGTGGGCAGCGAGTCGCGCCTGCACGGTGTCGCCGTGTTCGAGCTGCGCCTGCCCAAGGGAGCCAACGTCACCCTCGTCGTGCGCGGTGGCGAGGGGTTCGTGCCCGAGCCGCACACGACCCTGCGCCACGGCGACCAGTTCCTCGTCGTGGCCACCTCGAGGGTGCGGCGCCGGACCGTCGACCGCATCCGGGCCGTCAGCCGCGACGGACGCCTCGCGGGCTGGACGTAGACTGGACGACGGTCTCCCGCTCCTCTCCCGATCACCGAGGTCCCCATGCCCACCTACTCCTACGCGTGCACCGAGTGCGGCCACGCCTTCGACATCCGCCAGTCGTTCACCGACGACGCCCTGACGGTGTGCCCGGAGTGTGGTGCGCCGCGGCTGCGCAAGGTGATCCACCCGGTGGGCATCGCGTTCAAGGGCTCGGGCTTCTACAAGACCGACTCGCGCTCGTCCGGCACGGCCGGCAACGGCTCGAAGGCCCCGGACTCGTCGTCGAAGGAGTCCTCGTCCACCTCGACCGGCGGCTCCTCGGACTCGTCGTCGGGTTCGTCCTCGACGTCGTCCTCGTCGTCCTCGTCGTCTTCGTCGTCCTCGTCGTCTTCGTCGTCGGGTTCGTCGGGTTCGTCGACCGCGGCGCCGAGCTCGTCGTCCACAGCCTCCTGACGCGGCGCACGGTCGTCCCCAGCCCCCGCTGACCCGCGCGTCGGTCATCGGACCGCGCCCTAGGCTCGGGGCCATGACGACTGACTCGACCGACTCGACGACCGGCACGACGACCGGCAAGCCCGGCAGCCACCCCGACGCCGAGCCCACCGCCCTGCTCGCACCGTCCGCCGACACGTCCACGTCAGCGGGGTCCTCGGGCGGGCCGCGCGCCGAGATCGGCGTCATCGGCGGGTCCGGTCTCTACGACTTCCTCGACGAGTACGACTCCGTCGAGGTCGACACCCCGTTCGGGCGCCCGAGCGACCCCCTCGTCATCGGCGAGGTCGAGGGCCGTTCGGTGGCCTTCGTGGCCCGGCACGGCAAGGGTCATCGGTTCCCGCCGCACCGGGTCAACTACCGCGCCAACCTCTGGGCGCTGCGCGCGGTCGGTGTCCGTCAGGTGCTCGCCCCCTGCGCGGTGGGGTCGCTGCGCCCGGAGCAGGGGCCGGGCACCGTCGTCGTGCCCGACCAGGTCGTCGACCGGACGTGGGGTCGCGAGCACACGGTGTACGACATCGAGGGTCCGGTCGTGCACGTCGGGTTCGCCGACCCGTACTGTCCCAACGGCCGCCAGGTCGCCGTCGACGCGGCCCGCCTGGCCGGGTTCGAGGTCGAGCCGGAGGGCACCCTCGTCGTCGTCAACGGTCCCCGGTTCTCCTCCCGCGCCGAGTCGGTTTGGCACCAGCAGGCGGGCTGGTCGATCGTCGGCATGACGGCGATGCCGGAGGCCGCGCTCGCCCGCGAGCTGGCCATGTGCTTCACGAACATCGCGCTCGTCACCGACGCCGACGCCGGAGTCGAGGGTGGCGACGCCGTCACGCACGAGGAGGTGCTGCGGGTCTTCGGCACCAACGTCGAGCGGCTCAAGTCGGTCCTGCGCGACGCCATCGGCCAGCTGCCCGCCCACGAGGCCGACGACGTCGCCACGTGCCCCTGTCGCAGGGCCCTCGACGGGCTCGAGCTGCCCCTCTCCCTCCCCTGATGTCCGGCTCGAGGGCGCGTCGTCCGCTCGGTCGGGGCCTGGCTCGCACCACCCGCGGACGTGCCGGCGCGGCAGCGCTCGGCCGGGTGCTCGGCGGCCCCGGCCCTGGT
>JAEXXY010000471.1 GCA_023451855.1 Actinomycetes bacterium | reverse complement strand
TCTCGAGCAGCTGCCAGCCGCCGGCGCCGTCGTCGGCGAAGAGGCGGACGCCGCTCGCGCGGAGCAGGCCGAGGTAGGTGCGCCGCCCGGTGACGGCGGTCTGGCGGCCGGCGTGGCCGCGGGTCAGCTGCGAGTGGAAGGTGCCGGCCATCCACACCGTCGAGGTGAGGGTGCGGGTGTCGGGGGTCAGGGCGTCGCCGGTGCGGAGCAGCTGGCCGTGTGGGCGCAGGACCGCGAGGTCCTTGGCGGCGGTGACGAGCTGGCCGTCGGGCAGCTGCCACGCCACCTCGGTGCCGTCGATCGTCTCGACGTGGCGGCGGCCGGTGGTCAGCCCGAGGTCGTCGAGCTCGTCGCCCGTCAGCGGACGGGACGGGAAGCCGGGCGCGCTCGACCACAGCGTGGCGTGGGCGGGCGTGCCGCCGTCGCCCGACGCGTCGGCGCCGGCGTCGATGGACGCGCTGGACGCGCCGGGGCCGTCGGCCACGGCGATGCGCGCCCACTCGGCGTCGGCGTCCGACGTGGCCTCGGGGTGGTCCTCGACGACGATCCCCCAGAAGCCGGTGGTGTGCGAGGCGCCGGGCGCCAGGTGCACGGCCTCGCTCTGGAGGGCGGCGAGGGTGTGCTCGTGCTGGTGGCGCACACTCGGGAGCTCGGGCGCGTCGAGGCCCGCCCAACGGATGCCGTCGGCGCGGCGCTCGACGAGCTGGAGCGCGTCGGTGGACCAGCCGGTGCCGCGGCCCGTCGTGCCGAGGAGCAGCCACGGCACGCGCGGTCCGGGCATGTTCTGCCGCACGGCGAGGGCCGTGCCGTGGCCGTCGACGGCCACCGGCGACACGTCGAGGTACTGGGCCACGTAGTACTCGTTGGTGCGCACGGCGCCGAGCGGGGCCAGGGCGGGGTCGTGGGTCAGCACGGCGTCGACGCGGACCGGGGCGTCGGTCGTGTTGCGGGTCGTCAGGCGCCAGTGCCAGCTCGGGTGTTCGCGGCCCAGCGTCAGGGCCAGTCGGTACGTGATGCCCTCATGGACGCCCGCGACGACGGCGCCGTCGGCACCGAGCGACACGGTGCGCGACCCGGACTCGCCACCCGACGCGTCGGGGCCCAGCAGGGGCAGCCGACTGACGCCGTCCGGGCGGTGGACCCGGAGGTGGACGTTGGCCAGGCCCGCCTCGGCGACGCTCGCCGGGTGGAGCAGGAGGCTCAGCCCGAAGGCCTCGAGGCGGCGCAGCGCGCCGTCGTCGAGCACCTCGGCGGTGAGGCCGGCGGCACTGCTGAGGGTACGGGCCGGGAGGGCGGAGAGGACGGCGTTGTCGTCGAGCACGGATCTTTCGTACCACCGGCGTCTCTCGGACCTCCACCCCCAATTGCCTTGAAAACAAATGAAAGTCAGACTGAGCACGCCGAACTGCATGAAAGTAGTTACACGCGTCCAAAGCGTTGACATCTGTCCCGGGCCGCCCCAATTCTCAGAGGAATTCCCGCCCCCCTGACGGAGGTCCGCAATGACGCGAACTCGAACGAAGACCACGTTCATCGTGGCCGGTCTGACGGCCAGCCTCGCCCTCGCCGCCTGCACCGGCAGCAACGACAAGTCCGGAGGAGGTGACAGCGCCGACGGCATGATCAGCCAGCTGACGTTCCCCGCGGACGTCGACGCGTCGGTCGGCGGCCTCGTCAACTACAACCCGTACTCGCCGAAGCCGCTGACGACGACGTGGCTCTACGAGCCGCTCATCGTGCGCAACAACCTCACCTGTGAGGAAACCCCTTGGCTTGCAACGAAGTCCACGTGGGACGGCGCCAACAAGCTGACGCTCGACATCCGTGACGGCGTCAAGTGGAGCGACGGCCAGGCCTTCTCGGCCAAGGACGTCGCCTTCACCTTCAACCTCATGAAGCAGTACCCGGGCCTCGACACGTCCGGCGTATGGAACGACACCTTCGGCGCCCCCGCCACCTCCGTCACCGCAGAGGGCAACAAGGTCGTCTTCACCTTCTCCGGCAACGCCGCCGCGAAGTACGACGGCATCATCTCCACGAAGATCCTCCCGGAGCACGTCTACTCCAAGGTCGGCGACCCGACCAAGTACGTCGACAAGGCCCCCGTCTCCACCGGCCCCTACAAGGTCGGCACGTACAACGGCCGCCGCCTCGTGCTCGAGCGCCGCCCCGACTACTGGCAGGCCGACAAGGTCAAGGTCAAGAAGATCATCCTCGAGGGCACCTACGACGCCGCCCAGGCCGCGCTCAAGCTGCGCTCCGGCCAGCTCGACGCCTACTGGGGCGAGATCCCCAACCCGAAGAAGACCTTCGTCGACGCCGACCCGAAGAACAACCACTTCTACTACGCGCCCAACGGCATGACGGTGCTCACCGGCAACGACCAGAAGCCGCCGTTCAACGACCCGAAGTTCCGCGAGGCGATCAGCTACGCGATGGACAAGCAGTCGATGTCGACCAAGGCGACGTACGGGATCATGAAGCCCGCCAGCCAGAGCGGCCTCAAGCTGCCCTCGATGCAGAGCCTGCTGCCCGCGAAGTACGCCGGCGAGGACACCGTGCTGCCGTACGACGTCAACAAGGCGAGCCAGCTGCTCGACGCCGCCGGCTACAAGAAGGGCCCCGACGGCAAGCGCACGAACCCCGACGGCACGCCCCTGTCGCTCAACTTCTCGGTCCAGGCCGGGTTCATCGACTACCAGGCCATGGCCGACGTCGTCGTGAAGGGCCTCAACGACGCCGGCGTCGACACCAAGGTGACGGCCTCGGCCCCCGACTCGGTCGACGGCCAGAAGAAGTCCGGTGACTTCCAGCTGATGCTCGAGTACCTGCACGGCGGGTGCGAGCTGTCCAAGAACATCGGCGCCAAGCTCTCGAGCAAGCAGTTCCCGACGGCGAAGGACATCTTCCCCAACGTCGGACGCTTCAGCGACCCGGCCATCGACGCCGCGGTCTCCAAGCTGGCCGGCTCCACCAGCAAGGAGGAGCAGAAGGCCAACCTCGAGCCGCTCGTCGACGCGATGATGACGCAGTTCCCGGTGACGCCGCTCATCTACGCCCCGGCGCGCGTCATCTACCGCACCGACAAGGCCGTCGGCTGGCCGAGCGAGCAGGACCCGTACGCCAACCCGTCGGACGACCGACTCCTCGTGCTGACGCACCTCACCGCACCCAAGTGACCCGAAGTGACCCTTCGGTGAACCCTGAAGAGGCTCGGCGTCGCGGCCACCGCCGCGGCGCCGGGTCCGACGGAAGGCCATCCCGATGAAGTACTTCCTCCGGAAGCTCGGGTTCTTCCTCGCGACGCTGTGGGCGGTCGTCACGCTGAACTTCCTCATCCCACGGCTCCAGCCGGGAGACCCCGCGGAGATCATGGTCAAGCGCCTGGCCGGCAAGGACACGGCGCTCGACCCCGCCCAGGTCAAGGCCATGCGCGCCATGCTCGGCGCTCCCGACGGCTCGCTGTGGAGCCAGTACACGCAGTACCTCGGTGAGCTCGTGCACGGCAACTTCGGCCTCAGCTACACCTACTACCCGTACAAGGTCACCGACGTCATCGGCCAGGCGCTGTGGTGGACGGTCATCCTCGTCGTCGTGACGCAGGTGCTCTCGTTCGCGATCGGCGTCGTGCTCGGCGCGTACGCCGCCTGGCGGCGCAACTCCCGCCTCGACAGCGTCGTGACGCTCGGGTCGACCTTCCTGGGCACGCTCCAGCCGTTCTGGATCGCGCTGCTGCTGCTCTACGTCTTCGGCTACAGCCTCGGCTGGTTCCCGACCTCGGGCGGCTACGAGGAGGCGACGCCCGGCTTCAACCTCCCCTTCATCCAGGAGGCGGTGTCGCACTCGATCCTGCCGGCCGTCGCCCTGCTCGTCGTGACGCCGATCGGCTGGATCCTCGGCATGCGCAACACGATGATCATGAACCTCGGCGAGGACTACATCCGGCTGGCCAAGGCCAAGGGTCTTCCCGACCGCACCGTCGCCCTCAAGTACGCGGCGCGAAATGCCTTGCTGCCCAGCGTCACCGGGTTCGCGCTCGCCCTCGGCGGCGTGCTCGGCGGCGCGATCCTCGTCGAGCAGGCCTTCGACTACCCCGGCCTCGGCCGGCTCATGGGCGAGGCCGTCGAGATGAAGGACTACCCGTTGCTCCAGACGCTGATGCTGCTCACGACGGTCGGGGTGCTGCTCGCGAACCTCGTCGCCGACCTGCTCTACGGCGTCCTCGACCCGCGAGCCAGGAGGGCCCAGTCATGAGCACCTCGAACCCGACCCCCGGCCTCCCGTCGTCCGGCGGCTCGGCCCCCGGCGGCGTCCTCGAGGCCGCCGACCCGACGCAGCAGGCGGCGGTCGAGGCCGTCGAGCAGGTCTCCGACGCCGCGCGTCCGGACCGCTGGTGGGAGGTCGTCTGGGCGAGCAAGAAGGCGCGCGTCGGCGTCGTCATCGTCACCGTGTACATCCTCGTCGGCGTCTTCGCGCCCCTCATCGCGCCGCACGACCCGCTCGACGGCTCGTTCGAGCCCCTCGCCGGCCCGAGCGGCACCAACTGGCTCGGCACGACGACGAGCGGCCAGGACATCGCCAGCCAGCTCATCTACGGCACCCGCATCTCGCTGCTCGTCGGGCTCTTCGCCGGCCTGCTCTCGACCGTCATCGCCATGGTCGTCGGCATGATCTCCGGCTACACAGAGGGCACGATCGTCGACGACGTCCTGTCGTTCCTGACGAACGTCGCGCTCGTCATCCCGGCGCTGCCGCTCATCATCACGCTCGTCGCCTACTCCGAGGTGCGCGGCGTCTGGCTCATCGTCGGCGTCATCTCGATCACCTCGTGGGCCGGCGCCGCCCGCGCCAAGCGCGCCCAGATCATCACCCTGCGCAACCGCGACTTCGTCACCGCCGCGAAGTTCTCCGGCGAGAGCACGTGGCGCATCGTGTTCCGCGAGATCATGCCGAACATGACCTCGCTCGTCGCGGCGAGCTTCGTCGGGGCGGCGACCGGCGCGATCGGCGCGGAGGCGGGCCTGGCCGCCCTCGGCCTCGGCGACAGCCGCAGCGTCTCGTGGGGCACGATGCTCTACCAGGCCAACGCCCAGAGCGCGATCGCGCAGGGGCTGTGGCTGTGGGTCTTCGTGCCCGGCCTCGTGCTCGCCGTCCTCATGACCGGCATGACGTTCATCAACTTCGGCGTCGACCTCCTCTCCAACCCGCACCTGCGGGAAGACGCGTAGGAGCACCATGGCACTGCTCGACATCCGCGACCTCTCGGTCCGCTACGAACCCAAGTCGCACCGCGCGCTCAACGCCGTCCAGGACGTGTCGTTCAGCGTCGAGCCGGGCGAGTTCGTCGGTCTCATCGGCGAGTCCGGCTCCGGCAAGACGACGCTCGGCACCGCAGTGCTGCGCCTGCTCCAGCGCCCCGGGCGCATCAGCGGCGGCAGCATCACCTTCGACGGCACCGACATCACGAACCTGTCCGAGGACGAGCTGCGATCACTGCGCTGGCGTGACATCTCGACCGTCTTCCAGAGCAGCATGAACTCGCTCAACCCGGTGACCCGCGTCGAGGCGCAGTTCCGCGACGTCATCGAGCAGCACTCCCAGCTGCGCGGCGAGGCCGTGACGCGTCGCATCCGCGAGCTGTTCGACATGGTCATCATCGACCACAAGTTCATCGGCGCCTACGCGCACGAGCTGTCCGGAGGGATGCGCCAGCGCGTCAACCTCGCCCTGGCGCTCGCGCTCGAGCCGAAGTTCATCCTCCTCGACGAGCCGACCACCGGCCTCGACGTCGTCGTGCAGCACTCGATCCTCGAGAACGTGCGGCGGTTGCAGGCCGAGCAGGGCTTCGCGGTGCTCTTCATCAGCCACGACATCGGCACCGTGCTCGACCTGTCCGACCGCATCCTCGTCATGTACGGCGGCCGGATCGTCGAGGAGCAGACCGCGGCCGGGCTGCTGCGCGAGCCGCTGCACCCGTACTCCAAGGGCCTGCTCGGCTCCTACGGCGACCCCCGCGCCGAGACGGTCCGGATCACCTACGTGCCGGGCCGCCCCCCGGACCTGTCGCTGCCCATCACCGGCTGCAGCTTCGCGCCGCGCTGCCCGGAGCGCATCGAGCGGTGCACGAGCGTCGCGCCCGAGTTCGCGCCGCTGTCCGGTGGCCGCGCCGCCTGCCACGTGGCCCGGCTGCAGCGCAGCGACGACGGCGTGCTCGAGTTCGGCGAGCCGACCCGGCACTTCGAGGGGCCGCAGTTCGTCAAGACGGCCGCCGAGTCGGCCGAGGCGACGCGCGGCGAGCCGATCCTCACCGTCGAGAACGTGTCGAAGGTCTTCAGCCGCCGCCGCGGCCTGACCGTCACGAAGGTCGAGGCCGTCACCGACGCGTCGTTCGTGCTGCGCAAGGGCGAGGTGACCGCGCTCGTCGGCCAGAGCGGCAGCGGCAAGTCGACGCTGGCCCGGATGATCACCGGCGTCGACAGCCCGACCTCGGGGCGGATCGTCTTCCACGGCCCGCGCGGCGACGAGACCGTCGCAGGGTTCCGCGGCCGCGGCCTGCGCGACTACCGCAGCCACGTCCAGATGGTCTTCCAGGACCCGTACAGCTCGATCAACCCGGCCAAGCGGCTCGGCTACATCCTGTCGCGCCCGCTCGCGAACTACCACGGGCTCAAGGGAACCGAGCTGCGCGACCGCGTCCACGAGCTGCTCGAGAAGGTCGCCCTCACCCCGGCCGACCGCTTCGTCAACCGGTACGGCTACGAGCTGTCCGGCGGCCAGCGCCAGCGCGTCGTCATCGCCAAGGCCCTGGCCGTGCAGCCGGAGATCATCGTCGCCGACGAGCCGATCAGCAGCCTCGACGTGTCGATCCGCGCCGAGATCCTCGAGCTGCTCCACGACCTCGTCCAGGACAGCGACGTCGGCATCCTCTACATCACGCACGACCTGCTCAGCGCCCGGATGCTCGCCGACGAGGTCATCGTGCTCAACCAGGGCCGCGTCGTCGAGCAGGGCCAGACCCTCAAGGTGATCCGTGACCCGAGCGACGCCTACACGCGCAAGCTCATCGACGCCATCCCCAACCCCTTCTGACGCGGGCCCCACCCGCGCCGGCCGACCCGCGACCCGACAGGCCGGGCGCCACAGCGCGCCCGGCTTGTCCGGTCGGCTGACGCCGTGCACAGTTGTCCCGGGACGAAGGGGCCTCGGTGACGACAGACAGCGACGACGCTCGCCCGGTGACGATCTACACCGTGGCCGAGCGTGCCGGTGTGTCCATCGCCACCGTCTCGCGCGTGCTCAGCGGGTCGACGCCGGCCTCGGCCCGCACCCGGCAGCGGGTGCTGCGCGCGGTCGAGGAGCTCGAGTACGTGCCGCTCCGGGCCGGCCGCCCGGTCGACGTGCCCCAGCACGAGACCCACGGCCTCATCCTCCCGGGCCTGCGCGGGCCGTACTACTCCGAGCTGCTCTCCGGCTTCGAGTCGACGGCGGCGGCCGACAACCAGTCGACGGTCGTGCTGGTGTGCGACGCGTCGAAGGACGTCGAGGCCGCGGTGCGCCGGATGCTGGCGCGGGTCGACGGCATCGTCATCGCCAACGACACGATCTCCGACGCGGCCGTGCGCCAGATCGTCCGCTCGACGCCGACGGTGCTCGTCGCGCGCGACGCCATCGAGGGTGCCGACGCGGTGCAGGTGGAGAACTTCATCAGCTCGGCCGAGCTGACGCGTCACGTGCTCGACCACGGACGCCGACGCCTCGTCTTCGTCGGCGACACGGTCACCTCGCACGACGTGTCGGAGCGCTACCGCGGATTCCAGCACGCCCTGGCGCGCAAGCAGGGCGAGGAGGTGGCCCCGCCGATCGACGTGCCCTACGAGGAGCACTCGGGCCGGGCCGTCATGGACGGCCTGCGGGCGATCGAGGCGTCGGAGGGCCCGGTCGACGGGCTCGTCTGCGCCAACGACGAGCTCGCGCTCGCGACGATGGTGCTGCTGGCCCGCGAGGGGCGCGTCGTCGGCAAGGACCTCGCGGTGGTCGGCTTCGACGACATCATGACCTCGCGCTACCTCGCCCCCGGCCTCACCACGGTGCAGCAGCCGATGCGCGAGCTCGGCCGCTGGGCCGCGATCCGCCTCCACGAGCGCATCGGCGGGCGTACCACCGACGTGCACCCCCAGGTGCTGCCGACGCGCCTCGTCGTCCGCGGATCCTGCGGCTGCGACTGGGACCAGACGTCCGTCGCCGGCGCCTGACGCCACCTCTCTCCTCGACAAACTGCCCACTCGACAGGGGGAGTCGCCGCACTCGCCTCGCCCCACACCTTCCGTCGAGTGGGCACTTTCCCGAACTGCCCCACACCTTCCGTCGAGTGGGCACTTTCTCGCGACCTTCTCCTCGTCTCCCAAGGACTCCTGCATGCCTGACACCGACCTGCTGACCCGCTGGGCGGCCGACACGTGGCGCTCGTTCGAGGCCATGACCGACCCCGACAGCGGCCTGCCCACCGACAGCATCTCCACCTCGCTCGACCCCGCCACCCGCAGCGGCTACACCTCGCCGACCAACATCGGCGGCCTGCTCTGGTGCACCGTCGCCGCCCGCGACCTCGGGCTCCTCGACGACGCCGAGGCGCGCGACCGGCTGCGGCGCCTCCTCGTGACCCTCGCCGGGATGGAGGTGCACGACGAGTCCGGCATGTTGTTCAACTGGTACGACGACCGCACCGGCGAGCTGCTGCACCGGATGCCGGACGGCGGCACGATCCACCCGTTCCTGTCGAGCGTCGACAACGGCTGGCTCGCGGCCGGCCTCATGGTGGCCGCAGCCGCCGAGCCCGGGGTCGCGGCCGAGGCCCACCGCGTGCTCGACCGGATGCACTTCGGCGCCTTCCACGACGCCGCGGCAGGCGGTGCCGATGGTGGCCCACGTGGGCGCCTGCGCGGCGGCTTCTGGGTGGCCGACCCCGGCCAGGAGACGGTGTCCGCCGCCTATGTCGAGAGCCACGCGCCGGTGCTGCACACCCCCCACCACTACGACCTGCTCGACTCCGAGCCGCGGATCGCCAGCTACGTCGGCATCGCCCACGGCCAGATCCCGCCGGAGCACTACGCCTCGCTCGACACCCCGGTGCGCCACTACCGCGGCCGCGACGTCGTGGCGACGTACGGCGGCTCGATGTTCGAGGCGCTCATGCCGACGATCTTCGTGCCCGAGGCCGCGTGGGCGCCGGCCACCTGGGGCGTCAACGAGGCCCGCACCGTGGCCCTCCAGCGCGAGTACGCCCTCGACGAGAAGCACTACGGCTACTGGGGATTCAGCCCATGCGCCAAGCCCGGGGAGGGCTACGGCGTCTTCGGCGTGCCGCCCATCGCATGGGTCGAGGGCGGCTACCCGAGCGAGGTCGACGGCGAGGTCGTCGTGACGCCGCACGCCTCGGCGATGGCCCTCATGGTCGAGCCCGACGCGGCCACCGACAACCTTGCGCGGCTCGAGCGCGACATGGGCGCGTACGGCCCGGGCGGCTTCGTCGACGCCGTCGACGTGCGCACGGGTCGCGGCGCCGGACGGTACCTCTCGCTCGACCAGTCGATGGTGCTCGGCTCGCTCGCCAACGTGCTGGCCGACGACTGCCTGCGCCGCTGGTTCTGCACGCCGGACGTCGAGGCGGTGCTGCGACCCGTCGTCGAGGCGCGTCGGATGCCGATCGCCTGACGCAGCCGACGCGTCGGCGATGGCACGCTGGAGCGGCTCGGTGCCCTGATCGGCGCGCGAGCCCGCCCGAGGATGCCCCGGGGTCGGGTGGGCGTGCCGGGAGCTCGTGCGGTGAGTCGCCTGCCGGGCGGTCGTACGCTTGACGGGTCACCGGTCGGTCTTCGTGCGGGCAGGAGGTGGTGGCGTCATGGGTCGCTGGCAGGACGAGTGGACGGCCGTCGAGTGGTTGACGCTGCGCCTCGCGCCGGTGTGGGTGCTGAGCGCCCTGGCCGGCAGGGTCCGGTTCGACGAGGACGAGCGCGGCGCGTTCTGGGACGCCGCCACGTCGGCCGCCCTGCGCAGCGAGGGGCCGGGCCGTGAGGTGCTGGCCGGTGCGGCCGCCGAACGGGCTTGGCTCTTCGACGAGTTCGAGCTCGACGGGCGCAGCGTCGTGTCGGGCATGCTCGCGGTGACCCGGCTGCTCGAGCGGATGGACGCCGTCACCCGCGAGGACGTGCGCCGCACCGTGCTGCGCATCGGCGAGGGAGTGGCCCTGGCCCGCGGACCGTTCGGGCGGCGCATCCTGCCCGAGGACGAGCAGACCCTCATCCTCGTCGGCGAGCTGCTGCGCACCGCCTCCGAGACCGCGGCCGACAACCCCCTCGACTCGCCCGCCGCCATCTGACCGGCAACCCGGCAACCCGGGCTCGCCGGCGACCCCCGGCGCCTCCGGGTCCGGCGAATCGCCAACCCCTGCAAAGGCGACCGTCCGATATGCGGCTTACGATCGAGCGCGGACGGGTATCTGGTCAGTCAGGGCCCGGCCGACACCCGGTGCCCGTGCCACGGGCAGGAAGGACCAGGGGAATGACGGACCAGCAGACCCAG
>JAEXXY010000479.1 GCA_023451855.1 Actinomycetes bacterium | reverse complement strand
GCCTCCTCCCGAGTCCCCGCGCCACCCTCAGAAATGCAGAAAGACCGGACGAAAATGCGTGTCCGGTCTTTCTGCATTTGTGGAGCTGAGGGGACTCGAACCCCTGACCCCCTCCATGCCATGGAGGTGCGCTACCAGCTGCGCCACAGCCCCTTCGGGTGTCGTCTCGGTGAGGCGACTGCGTAACCATAGCGGGTTCGGCGCCCCGATCCCAAATCCGGTGGTGGAGCGGCCGATCCGGTTCGAGCGGGCCGCGGAGGTCACCCGGCGAAGGGGTCGTCAGACGGTCCAGGGACCGAGGTTCCACCCGCTGATGCGCCACCGGGTCAGCGCCGAGAAGCTCTTGGAGACCTCGACGAGCTCGATCCAGTGGCAGTTGTCGAGGCCCCGGAACACGGCGTCGGAGACGTCCTGGTCCAGGCCCACGAGGTCGCTCGCGGCGACACGGGCCGACACCCCGTGCGCGACGACGACGGCCGTCTGGCCGGGCTCGAGCGCGTCGGCCACCTCGCGCAGGGCCGCACCCGCGCGCACGGCGACCTCGGCGCGGGTCTCCCCCGTGACGCCGCGGGGGGCGTCCTCACCGCGGTCGAGGGCCGCGACGACGTCGGGGTACTGCTCACGCACGCGGTCGGCGTGCATGCCCTGCCACTGCCCGACGTGCACCTCGCGCAGCCGCTCGTCGAGGCGCACAGGGCGCCCGGTCAGCTCGGCGATGGCCTCGGCGGTCGATGCGGCCCGCTGGAGGTCGCTGGAGACGACGACGGCGGGCTCGTACGCGGCCAGGTGCGGCGCGGCGGCCTGCACCTGCGCGCGTCCCCGGTCCGACAGCGGGGTGTCCTTGTGCCCCTGCCAGACCCGGGCGGCGTTGTCGACGGTCTCGGCGTGGCGGACCAGGACGATGCGCCGTGGCGCAGGACGGTCGGCGCTCACGCCTCGTCCGACGCGGGCCGGGCCGGCGCGTCGACGTGCGTGAGGTCGATCTCGGGGCAGTCCTTCCAGAGGCGCTCGAGGGCGTAGTACTCGCGCTCCTCCTCGTGCTGGACGTGCACGATGATGTCGCCGAAGTCGATGAGGACCCAGCGGCCCTCGCGCTCGCCCTCGCGACGGATCGGCTTGCTGCCGAGCTCGCGGAGGCGGTCCTCCACCTCGTCGACGATGGCGCCCACCTGGCGCTCCGAGGCGGCCGAGGCGATGACGAAGACGTCGGTGAGCGGCATCTGCTCGCTGACGTCGATCGCGACGACCTTCTCGGCGATCTTCTCCTCCGCCGCGGCGGCGGCTGCCTTGGCGAGCTGGAGCGAACGGTCTGCTGCGGTCACTGGTCTCCTTGTGGTGCGCCGGCGAGCTCGGGCTGCGCGGGCAGTCCCGAGTAGAGCCGGTACTTGTTGATGTACTGGACGACGCCGTCCGGGACGAGGTACCAGACGGGCTCGCCCGCGGCGACGCGCGCGCGACAGTCGGTGGAGCTGATGGCCATGGCCGGCACCTCCTGGAGCGTCACGCGGTCCTCGGGCAGGCCCTTGTCGGACAGCTCGTGCCCCGGACGCGTGACGCCGATGAAGTGGGCGAGGTCGAAGAGGAGCTCGGAGTCCTTCCACGACAGGATCTCGGCGAGCGCGTCGGCGCCGGTGATGAAGAACAGCTCGGCGCCCGGACGCTCGGCCCGGATGTCACGCAGGGTGTCGGTCGTGTACGTCGGTCCGGGGCGGTCGATGTCGACGCGGCTCACGGTGAAGCGGGGGTTGCTGGCCGTCGCGATGACGGTCATGAGGTAGCGGTCCTCGGCGGGTGAGACGTCCTGGGCGGCCTTCTGCCAGGGCTGCCCGGTGGGGACGAAGACGACCTCGTCGAGGCCGAACAGCGACTGGACCTCGCTCGCGGCGACGAGGTGGCCGTGGTGGATCGGGTCGAACGTCCCACCCATGACGCCGAGGCGCATGCTCAGTGGTGCGGTCCGTTCGGGTCGACACCGGCACCCGGGGCACCGTGCTGCCGGCGGCGGTTCTGGGCCACCTTGTAGGCCGTGTTGCGGAAGCTCCACGTGATCCCGAGGAGGACGAGGAACACCGAGAAGGCGATGAGGAAGTAGGCGATCACCGGCATGGGAAGCTCGCGGGCGGCCTCCTCCGTCTCGGCGGCCAGGGCGAGGACACGATCAGACATGGGGTCAGCCTATCGTCCGCGCCCGGTGCAGCCACGCGTGCCCGGCCGAGCCGAAGGGCTCGTCCCCGCGGGCGACGGCCGCGAGGACGGCGTCGCGGGTCGCCTCGGCGAGCGCCACGACCTCGGGCGGGTAGCCGAGGCTGACCCGGTGCTCGTCGAACTCGTCCTCGTCGTCGACGAAGAGGTGCCCCTCGCGGGTGAGGACGACGTCGAGGTCGAGGTCGACCATCGTCACCTCCCACTCGGGCCCGTCGGCGCCCCAGTCGTCCAGGGCCGGGTCGCGACGCTGCCAGCGTGGCGCCGTCGTCATGTCGACGTAGACGGAGATCTCCTTGTCGTCCGGGTAGAACCCGGCGGCCCAGCCACCGTGGTGCGGGGCGAGCGACACCCAGTCGTGCTCCTCGACGAAGTCCACGCCCGGGCGGACGCAGCGGGTGCCGCGCGGCGCGTACCACCAGTGGCCGTGCTCGTCGGACCCGACGTAGACGCCGGTCCACCGCCAGTGGGGACGGTCTCCCCACTTCGTGAAACGACCGGCGACGGGCGTGCCGGGGGCCAGCTGGCCCGGCGACAGGTCATCGGTGGCATGGCTCACCCGGGCACGCTAGCGCCGCGCGGACGCGGCCGCGACAGCGCGGGCACAGCACGCTGACAGGGGGCACCCATCGGCGGCCGTACCCTTGTTCGCATGGTTCCAGAGCTGTCCGTCGTCATCCCGATGTACAACGAGGAGGAGGTGCTCCCCCTCCTCGTGCAGCGGCTACGCCCGATCCTCGACGGGCTCGGCTCGCCGTACGAGGTCGTCGCGGTCGACGACGGCAGCAAGGACCTCACGGCGGCGCTCCTGCAGCGCTACCACCGTGAGTGGCCGCAGCTGCGCGTCGTGCGCCTGCGCGCGAACGCCGGGCACCAGGCCGCGATCTCCGCGGGGCTCGTCAGCGCCCTCGGCGACTACGTCGTGACGATCGACGCCGACCTGCAGGACCCGCCCGAGATCATCCCCCAGATGCTCGCGGCGGCGAAGGACGACGGCGTCGACGTCGTCTACGGGGTGCGCAGCGACCGCTCCACCGACACGTGGTTCAAGCGGGTCTCGGCCCAGTCGTTCTACCGGCTCATCCAGCTCATGTCGCCGACGAGCGCGCATGCCGACGCCGGTGACTACCGCCTCATGTCGCGGGCCACGGTCGATGCGATCAACAGCCTTCCGGAGCACAACCGCGTGCTGCGCTTCATCGTGCCGGCGCTGAACTTCCCGTCCGACACCGTCGAGTACAAGCGCGAGGAGCGCGCGGCGGGCGACTCGAAGTACCCGCTCATGAAGATGATCAAGCTCTCGCTCGACTCGCTCACCGGCTTCTCGACGGCGCCGCTGCGGGTGGCGACCTTCGCCGGGTTCGCGGGTGCGGTCCTCGCGGTGCTGCTGTTCCTCTACACCCTCGTCGCGCGGGCCCAGGGCCACACCGTGGCCGGCTGGACCTCCACCGTCGCGATCGTCTCGGGAGTCGGGGCGGTGCAGCTGGTCTGCGTCGGCATCCTCGGTGAGTACATCGGCCGGATGTACGCCCACATGCAGGGCCGGCCGACGTACTTCATCGCCTACGACTCGATGACGGCGGCCGCGGCCGGGCACGGCCCCACCGACACCCCCCTGCCGGCGCAGCCCTCCGACGTCCACCTGGTGGCACACCCGGGTGAGGCGTCGATCCAGCTCGCTCCTGACGCGTCGGTGCCGGTCACGCCCGACGCGGCGGGTCCCGTCCCGCCTGCCGGCGACGGGCACACCTCGGCGCAGGCGGGTCAGCTGCGCGGCTGAGCCCGCACGAGGAGGCTGACGCCCGGCAACCCGCCGACCGGCAGGTACCGCTCGGCGGTGATGATGGCGCGCAGCCCGAGGTTGACGACGGGGTGGAGGTCCTCGAGGTCGGAGCCCGAGCTCGTCCGGCGCCGCATCGCGACGACGGGCCGCAGCAGCACGTTCCACGACCGGACGTCGGCGACCTCGAAGCCGCCCCGGTCGAGCAGGTCGACCAGGCCCTCGCGGGTGTAGCGACGCACGTGGTCGACGGCGACGTCGTGGCTCGACCACAGGCGCGGGTCGGCCGGGACGGCGACGAGGTAGGTGCCCCCGGGGCGCAGGACGCGACGCACCTCGGCGACCGCGGCGTCGTCGTCCTGCAGGTGCTCGAGCACGTCGAAGGCGATGACGAGGTCGAGCGAGTCGTCGGCCAGCGGCAGGTTCGTCGCGTCGCCGCGCAGCGTGGGCAGGCCCCGATCGTGAGCGACCGCCGCGCCGTCGGCGCCGTACTCGAGCGCCACTGCGTCCCAGCCGTGCTCACGCAGGACGCGGGTGTTGCCACCTCCCGCGGCGCCGATGTCGATGGCGCGACCGGGAGTGAGGCCGGTGATGGCACGGGAGAGCAGGTGACGCCGCTCCCGGTACCACCAGTGCTCGTCCTCGAGCTGGGCCAGCTTGCGGACCTCGGTGCCTTCCATGACGGCACATCATGCCATCAGCGCTCGACCGCTCAGCGAATGTGTCCGTCGCCCTCCACGACCCACTTGGTCGTCGTCAGCTCGGGCAGTGCCATCGGGCCGCGGGCGTGCAGCTTCTGGGTCGAGATCCCGATCTCGGCGCCGAAGCCGAACTCGCCGCCGTCGGTGAACCGGGTGCTGGCATTGACCATGACCGCGGCGGCGTCGACCTCGGCGGTGAACCGCCGGGCCGCGCCCCGGTCCTCGGTGACGATGGCCTCGGTGTGGCCGGTGCCGTACCGGCGGATCCGGTCCATGGCCTCGTCGAGGTCGTCGACGACGGCGACGCTCATCTCCAGGCCGTGCCACTCCGTGCCGAAGTCGGTCTCGGACGCGAGGTCGTAGGCCGCGCCGGCGGCCTCGGCGTACGCGGAGACCTCGGGCGCGACGTGCAGGCGCACTCCGGCGCCGGCGAGGTCGGTCAGCGTCTTGGGCAGGAAGTCGGCGGCGACGTCGCGGTGCACGAGGAGCGACTCGGCGGCGTTGCAGACGCTCGGCCGGTGCGTCTTGGCGTTGAGGGTGATGGCGCGCGCCTTGTCGAGGTCGGCCGCGCGGTCGACGTACACGTGGCAGACGCCGACCCCGGTCTCGATGACCGGCACGGTGGACTCGGTGACGACGGTCTGGATGAGGTCGGCGCCGCCGCGCGGGATGACGAGGTCGACGCGTCCGCGCGCGGTCATGAGGGCCCGAGCGGCGTCGCGGCCGCCCTCCTCGAGGAGGTTGACGGCGTCGGCCGGGAGCCCCTGCGCCGCCAGGGAGCCGCGGAGCGCCTCCACGAGGGCGTGGTTGGTGCTGGCGGCGGCCGACCCGCCGCGAAGGATGACGGCGTTGCCGGACTTCAGCGCGAGCCCGGCCGCGTCGACGGTGACGTTGGGGCGGGCCTCGTAGATCATCCCGATGACGCCCATCGGCACGCGCACCTGGCGGATCTGCAGGCCGTTGGCGAGCGTCGAGTCGCGGACGACCTCGCCCACCGGGTCAGGCAGGGCGGCGACGTCGCGCAGCGCCTGGGCCACCGCCGCGACGCGCTGCCCGTCGAGGCGCAGCCGGTCCTGCAGGCTCTCGGACATGCCGCCCGCGCGGCCGCGCTCGAGATCCTGGGCGTTGGCCGCGACGATCCCCGCCGTGGCAGCGTCGACGGCGTCGGCCAGGGCGAGCAGGGCGGCATCCTTCTCGGCCCGGGACATGAGGG
>JAEXXY010000412.1 GCA_023451855.1 Actinomycetes bacterium | reverse complement strand
CCGTGAGGTCGCCGCCTCGGGTGCCCGTGGTGCCGTCGCTGCCCGTGGTGCCCGTGGTGGCGTGACCGCAGTCGGCCATCCGCCGCACGAGGTCGCCGTCGCCGTCAGCCCCGAGATGCCCGCTGATTCCACACATGGGCTCCACCCTAGTGTCGGGCGATCCGCTCGCCGAGCCGCCACGGCCACCGCAGCAGCAGCCACAGCAGGAGCGATCCGAGCAGCACCGACCCGACGACGTCGCTGAGCCAGTGGAAGTGCAGCCACAGCAGCCCGAGGGCGACGAGGAGCGTCCAACAGGCCACGACGGCCCACGCCGCCCGACGCCGGTGCGGCCGCAGCCGCGACACGACCTCGGCGAGCACGCCCGCGCACACGAGGGCCGTGGCCGTGTGGCCCGACCGGTAGTACCCGTCGTGCCCGACGACGGCCTCGAAACCCGGGGCCGGACGGTCGATGACGGCCTTGCCGAGCAGCACCGTGGCCGTCAGAACCGCCAGCGCCGGCAGCGCCAGGACGAGCGGCCCGAGGCGACGGTGGCGCAGCCAGAGGACGCCGACGACGACGAGCACCACCGCGACGCCGAGAGCGGGGGTGGCGAGGTCGACGGCGAGCAGCGCGAGCAGCCCGGGGACCGACGGCCCGCCGTTCTCGCCCGGGGTCAGCGCGTAGACGGTGGCGTCGAGGCGGGCGGTCGGGCCGCCGAGGACCAGGCCGGCTGTGACCAGCGCGAGCGCGACGGCGAGCAGCAGCGGCACGAGCGGCCCTGCGACCCGGAGCAGCCCAGCCGCGCGGGCGGTCGGACGCGAGCGGTCGAGACCGTCGTGTCCGTCACCGCTCACTCCCACTCGATGGTGCCCGGCGGCTTGCTCGTGACGTCGAGGACGACGCGGTTGACCTCCTCGACCTCGTTGGTGATGCGGGTCGAGATCGTCGCGAGGACGTCGTAGGGCACGCGCGCCCAGTCGGCCGTCATGGCGTCCTCGGACGCGACCGGCCGCAGCACCACCGGGTGGCCGTAGGTGCGGCCGTCACCCTGGACACCGACCGAGCGGACGTCCGCGAGCAGCACGACGGGGCACTGCCAGATGTCGCGGTCGAGGCCGGCCTTCGTCAGCTCCTCGCGGGCGATGGCGTCGGCCCGGCGCAGCACCGCGAGGCGCTCGGCGTCGACGGCCCCGATGATGCGGATGCCGAGCCCCGGGCCCGGGAACGGCTGGCGCCACACGATGACCTCGGGCACGCCGAGCTCGAGGCCGACCTGGCGCACCTCGTCCTTGAACAGGGTCCGCAGCGGCTCGATGAGGGAGAACTGGAGGTCGTCGGGCAGGCCGCCGACGTTGTGGTGGCTCTTGATGTTGGCCGCGCCCTCGCCGCCGCCCGACTCGACGACGTCGGGGTAGAGCGTGCCCTGGACGAGCCACTTGACGGGGTGCTGCTCGTCGCCGCGGTCGTGGACGACGTCACGTGCCGCCTGCTCGAAGACCCGGATGAACTGCTCGCCGATGATCTTGCGCTTCGTCTCGGGGTCGGTGACCCCCGCGAGCGCCTCGAGGAAGCGCTCGCGCGCGTCGACGACGACGAGGTCGACGCCGGTGGCCTCGACGAAGTCCTTCTCGACCTGCTCGGCCTCGCCCTCGCGGAGCAGGCCGTGGTCGACGAAGACGCAGGTCAGCTGGTCGCCGATCGCCTTCTGCACGAGGGCCGCCGCGACGGAGGAGTCGACGCCGCCGGAGAGGGCACAGAGGACGCGGTCCTGCCCGACCTGCTCGCGGATCGACTCGACGAGGTCGTCGACGACGTTGGAGGCGGTCCACTCGGGGGCGATGCCGGCGCCCTTCCAGAGGAAGTTCTCCAGGACGCGCTGGCCCTGCTCGGAGTGCAGCACCTCGGGGTGCCACTGGACGCCGTAGAGGCGACGCGCGTCGTCCTCGATGGCCGCGACCGGCGTGCCCGCGGTGGATGCCGTGACGGTCGAGCCCTGCGGCGCCTCGGTGACGGAGTCGCCGTGCGACATCCAGACGACCTGGTCCGCCGGCTGGCCGTCGAAGAGCGTGGAGCCGGAGCCGCTGATCGTGGCGGCGGTCTTGCCGTACTCGCGGGCCCCGGTGCGGGCGACGGTGCCGCCGAGGGCCTGGGCCATCGACTGGAAGCCGTAGCACATGCCGAAGACCGGGACGCCGGCCTCGAGCAGCGCCGGGTCGAGCCGCGGGGCGCCGTCCTCGTAGACCGAGCTCGGGCCGCCGGACAGGATGATCGCGGCCGGCTCCTTGGCGAGCATGTCGCTCACCGCCATGGAGTGCGGCACGACCTCGCTGTACACGTTCGCCTCACGCACCCGGCGGGCGATGAGCTGGGCGTACTGGGCGCCGAAGTCGACGACGAGGACGGGATGGCTCTGCAGGTCGTGCGCGTCGGTCACGCGGACAGCCTAGTGGCTCGCGTCGGGGGCCCCGGACGCCGCTCAGGCGCCGGCATCGGCCGGCGCGCCGTCAGGCGTCGGCCGGCGTGCCGTCACCCGCGGCGTAGGACCGGGCGAGCATCGCCTCGATCTCGGCGGTGTTGCGGCGCTCGGCCACCCACGGCACGACCGGCACGAACCCGGCGAGCAGGTTCCGGACGATGCGCAGCGGGCTCCACCCGACCTTGAGGCCGAGGTTGGCGACCGACGCCGCGTAGCCCATGTAGATGAGGCCGTGGATCGGGCTCCAGTACTGCGTCAGGATGTTCGTCTGGTGCAGCGCGTACTTCATGACCATCTCGAGGATGAGCACGAACAGCGCGATGCCGGCGACGATCGCGAGGACGCGGTAGGCGGACAGCGCCGAGCGGATCTGCTTCGGCTTGGCCAGGGCCTGCGGGTAGGTGCTCACGTCGTGGCGCTCTCTCTCGTGCTGTCGGTCGTGCTGGGGATGGGTCTGGCGGGGGCGGCGTCCTCGTCCGCGTCCTCCTCGGCACGGAACATCTTCCAGAACATCCAGATCGCGAAGACGCCGAAGACCCACCACTGCACGGCGTAGGCCGCGTTGCGCAGGTTGAGGGGGGTGTCGAGCGTCGGCGGCGGGACGCGGCTGAGGGCGGCGTCGGTCAGGGCGGCACCCGACGCGTCGGCGCCGGCGTGCTCGGCCGAGGCGAAGACGACGGCGTCGTAGAGGTCGCCGGGCCACTCGTTGACGAGCTCGGCGAGGTCGATCGAGCGACGCTGCTGACCCTGGAGGGGGTCGCTGGTGCGGGGGGACTCCCCCGGACCGAGCGTGCCGAGCACCGTGACGGGGCCGGCCGGCGGTGTCGGGGCCGCGGCCGGGGCGCCGGCGACGAAGCCGCGCAGCACCGCCACGGTTCCGGTCGCGGTGTCGAGCGGGGTGACGACCCACGAGCCGCTCCGGTCACCGAGGCGTCGGTCGACGACGACGAACGAGCGGGACGCGTCGTAACGGCCGGTGACGGTGACGGGACGGTTGGACAGCTCCGGCGGGAAGGCGCGGTGCGGTGCGGTGACCTCCGCGAGGGGCGCGCGGGTCATCGTCGCGGCGGCGGCGATGGCGTCCTGGCGGCCGCTGTCACGGGCGACGCCGAGCTGCCACATGCCGAGCAGGACGCACGCCGTGACGACGACGAGCAGGCCCGCGAGGGAGGCCGCCCAGCGCGGGGTGAGCAGTCGGCGGAGCACCTCCCAAGGGTAGGTCACCGGCCTCGGCGTCCCCGACGCCGGCCGCCACCGACACCACGACGCCGCGGAGGCGGGCCGGCAGGCGACGTGCCAGACTCGGGCGCATGCACGGCCGTTACGACGCGTCCCGCTCGTTCGTCGTCGTCGACCGACGCC
>JAEXXY010000381.1 GCA_023451855.1 Actinomycetes bacterium | reverse complement strand
GCGTGGACGCATGACACCGAGGGCCGAGGGCGCGGCGTCCTCGCGGGGCCGCGGGCGGCGCCCGGGCGGCGTCGACACACGGGCCGCCATCGTCGACGCGGCCCGTCGGTCGTTCGCGACCCACGGCTACGACAAGGCGAGCCTGCGCGGGATCGCCCGGGACGCCGGCGTCGACCCGGCGCTCGTGCACCACTACTTCGACGGGAAGCCGGCGCTGTTCGCCGAGACCCTGTCGATGCCGGTCGACCCCTCGCGGCTCGTCGAGCGCATCGTCGCCGGCGGGCCGGAGGGAGTCGGACGCCGGCTCGTCGAGACGTTCCTGTCGGTGTGGGAGCCGGGTGACCGGCGCGACGCCCTGGTGGCGCTCGTCCGCTCGGCCATGACGAGCGAGGAGGCGGCGCGCGTGCTGCGCGAGTTCCTCGGCCGGGAGGTCTTCGGTCGGGTCGCCGGGGCGTTCGGCTCGCCCGACGTCCAGCTGCGGGGTGGTCTCGTGGCCTCGCAGGTCATCGGGCTCGTCGTCATGCGGTACGTGCTGCGGATGCCCGGGGTCGCCGACGCCAGCCCCGACGAGCTCGTCGAGCGGCTCGCCCCGGTCATCGAGCACCACCTGCTCGCGCCCGCCCCGACGACGGTCGCGTCGGCGGTCCCGACGGCGGTCCCGCCTGCGCTCCCGACCGTCGGCGCGACGGTCGGGCCGGCGGTTGCCCCCACGAAGGGCGTTTACACGACGGGTGCCACGGAGTAGATTTCATCACATGGTGAATAACTCGACGGGCCCCGCGGTCGTCATCCACTGCCTGCGGGTCGTGCGCGGCAAGCGCCTCGTGATCCCCGACCTCGACCTCGAGGTCCCGGCCGGCCAGGTCGTCGGCCTCCTCGGCCCGTCCGGGTCGGGCAAGTCCACGCTCATCCGGTGCATCGTCGGTGTCCAGATCATCGAGTCGGGCACCGTCACCGTCCTCGGCCACCCGGCCGGCTCCGCGCCACTGCGCGACGACGTCGGCTACGTCACCCAGAACCCCAGCGTCTACGCCGACCTCACGATCCGCGAAAACGTCGCCTACTTCGGCCGCGCGGTCGGCCTGCGAGGCACCGAGCTGCGCGACGCCGTCGACCGCACCCTGACCGAGGTCGACCTCACCTCGCACGCCGACCAGCTCGTCCGCGACCTCTCGGGCGGGCAGGAGTCGCGCGTGTCCCTCGCGGCCGCGCTCGTCGGGCGCCCGACGCTCCTCGTCCTCGACGAGCCCACCGTGGGCCTCGACCCGGTCCTGCGCCGCGACCTCTGGAACCTCTTCCGCCACCTGGCCGAGGCCGGGCACTCGCTCATCGTCTCGAGCCACGTCATGGACGAGGCGACCCGCTGCGACCGCCTCGTCCTGCTCCGCGAGGGCCGCGTGCTCGCAGACGTCACACCCGACGAGCTGCTCACCCGCACCGGAGCCCCCGATGCCGACACCGCCTTCCTCGCGCTCATCGACGCCGAGGCCGCGCGCGAGAGGAGCGCCTCGTGAACCCCGCACTGTCCCTCGTCACGGCCGGCCGCGTGCTGCGCCAGGTGCGCACCGACCACCGCACCGTCGCGATGATCCTCGTCGTGCCCTGCGTCCTGCTCGGCCTGCTCGCCTGGATCTACAACGGCACACCGGTGTTCGACCACATCGGGCCGGCCCTGCTCGGCATCTTCCCGATGATCGTCATGTTCATCGTCACCTCGATCGCGACCCTGCGCGAACGGCAGTCCGGCACGCTCGAGCGCCTGCTGACCACGCCGCTCGGCAAGGGCGACTTCATGCTCGGCTACGGGCTCGCGTTCGGCGCGCTCGCCGTCGTGCAGGGCGTCGTCGCGACGGCGTTCGCCGTGTGGGTCTGTGGGCTCGACGTCGCCGGCTCGCTGGGGCTGCTGCTCGTCGTCGCCCTCGCCGACGCCGTGCTCGGCACCGCGCTCGGGCTGCTCGCGAGCGGGTTCGCCCGCACCGAGTTCCAGGCGGTGCAGTTCATGCCGGCGTTCGTGCTGCCGCAGATCCTGCTGTGCGGGCTCCTCGTGCCCCGCGACGAGCTGCCGACCGTGCTCTCGTGGATCTCGGACCTGCTGCCGCTGTCGTACGCCGTCGACGCGATGAACGCCATCACCTCGAGCGCCGACGGCACGGCCGACGCGCTACGGGCCCTCGGCGTCGTCGTCGCCTTCATCGTCGGCGCCCTCGCGCTCGGCTCGCTCACCCTGAGCCGCCGCACCCCCTGACCTCTCAGCCGACCCTTCACGGGTCGAGTGGCCGGACCGAACGCCTGCAACCGCCTCCAGCGGCCGTTTCGGAGGTTCGATCCGGCCGGTCGGCCCGTCGACCGGTGACCGGACCGCGCCGGGTCGGGCGGCCCCGGCGCCGTTAGGGTGAGGTCATGCGTCTGGGCGTCGTCGACATCGGGTCGAACACGGTCCACCTCCTCGTCGTCGACGCGCACCCCGGCGCCCACCCGCTGCCGGCCTTCTCGCACAAGACCGAGCTGCGGCTGTCCGAGAGCCTCGACCCCGAGGGGCGCGTCGAGGACGCCGTGGTGGACCGGCTCGTCGCGTTCCTGAACGAGTGCCTCCGGGTGGCCGAGGACCAGGGCGTCACCGACCTCTTCGCCTTCGCCACCTCGGCCCTGCGCGAGGCGCCGAACGGGGAGGCCGTCATCGAGCGGGTCCGCGCCGAGACCGGCCTCGACCTCGATGTCCTCAGCGGGGTCGACGAGGCCCGCATGACCTTCCTCGCCGTGCGCCGGTGGTTCGGCTGGTCGAGCGGCCGGGTGCTGCTCATCGACATCGGTGGCGGCTCCCTCGAGCTCGCGGCCGGGCTCGACGAGGAGCCCGACGTCGCGCTCAGCCTCCCCCTCGGGGCCGGACGCGTCACGCG
>JAEXXY010000314.1 GCA_023451855.1 Actinomycetes bacterium | reverse complement strand
CGCCACATCGTGCCGAGCAGGCTCCCCGGCCCCTCGGCCTCCGGCGTCGCGACGACGTGCGCGGGCTCGTGGGCCCGGAACCTGCCGTCTCGGTAGTTGGGGGAGGCGGCGACGCGGGCGCGGACGGTGGTCGTCGTGGCGCCCATGCGCCGCAGGATCGGCAGCTGCACCGGTTGTCCTCTCGGGTCCGCGGGGGACCGGCTGGTCGGTGGCGGGTGGCGGGTGGCGGGTGGCAGTCGGCGGGCGTCAGTCGCGGTCCTCGGGGGCCGCGCACTGCTCCCACCACTGCTCGTTGAACTTCCGGGCCACCTCGTCCGGTTCCCCGATCGTCAGGTCGACCCGTTCCCCGATGCGTGGGCAGGCGACGGGCACGCCCGCCGCGGCGGCCGCCGCCCGGGTGCGGCGCACCGGCTCGGACCACCAGTGCATGGCGAGGTTGAAGGTCGCCCAGTGCACCGGCACGAGGACGGAGCGACGCGCGGCCGTCGGCACCGGGCGTCCGTCGGAGGCGACCTCGCCCTCCTCGTACCGGCCGCCGGGGGTGTCGACCCGGTGCTCGTCGGGCAGGAACTCGTCGGCCTCGCCCGCGGCGTCCGTGGTGATGCCGTCGGGGTCGGTGCCGATCCGGTTGACGTCGCGGTGGGCGGCGACCGCCTGCTCGGGATCCATGTGGATGTCGGGCCAGTAGGGGTCGTAGGCGCCGACGGGCATCAACGTCAGGTCGAAGGGACCGAGGTCGGCGCCGATGGCGGCGAACCGCTTCGAGGTGCCCGAGTCGCCGGGGAAGTACGCCGAGTGGCGCGGACCGCGCAGCGCCCACCCGGCCCAGAGCGTCTGGGAGTCGATGAAGCCGCGGCCGGAGTTGTGCCGGGCCTCGGTGCACGTGACGTGGACGGCGCCGACGTCGGTGGACCCGCGCCAGTCGAGGGCGGTGACCCGGTCCTCGTCGACGCCCCAGGCGAGCAGGTGGGCGTCGACGCCGAGGGGCACGACGTAGCGCGGGCGGTGGCTGCGCTCGAGCCGCGCGATGGACGGCTCGTCGAGGTGGTCGTAGTGGTCGTGGCTCAGCAGCACGGCGTCGATGGGCGGAAGGTCCTCGATCTGACCCGGCACCGGGTGCATGCGCCTGGGGCCGGTGCGCAGGACGGGCGAGACGCGCTCGCCGAAGACGGGGTCGATGAGGAAGCGGACGCCGTCGACCTCGAGGACGCTCGTCGCGTGGCCGTACCAGGTGACGGCGAGGTCGCCCGGCTGCGCGGGGTGCTCGGCGGGGACGACCGGCACCGCGCCGACGGGTCGCCCGCGTCTGTGCACCCGCACGGCGGCGAGCAGCGCGCTCGTCTGGGCCTTGACGCGGGGACGCAATGACGGCTCGGCCGACTGGAAGCGTCCGTCGCGGAAGTTCGGGGAGTCCTTGACGCGCGGCACGATCGAGGCGGGGGCCGCGCCCATGCGACGCATGACCCGGGAGAACTGGCGGGCACGTCCGCCCGAGGACACGGTGCCGATGAACGCCGACACCGCCCGGACGGTCGGGTGCTCGGAGGTGGCGAGGCTGCGCATCGGCACCCTTTCGTGAGGGGTGGTGCGGCCCCGAGGGGAGAAGCCGCGGTCGGGGACCATTCTGCGTCCCGTGGACGCCCCCGACGTACCCGTTTGGTGGGGAGCTCCGTGCGGGACCGGGGCAGTGACGCCACGTGATGCTGTCATGGTGTTGACGTGACACCACAGTGGTGTCATAGTGATGCGCATGGACATCACGGAGCACGTCGACGCACTGCGTCGGGATCTCGCCCAGGCGGCCAGGGCGATGGGTCCAGAGCTCGAGCAGGCCGCCGAACGCCTCGGGTACGCCCTCGACTCCTCCGCGCGGCTCGCCCTCATGGACGCCCTCTCGCACGCCGCCGCCGAGATCACCAACGAGCTCGACGGCACGTCGGTCGAGGTGCGCCTCCAGGGCCGCGAGCCCGTCTTCGTCGTGGTCGGCGGCGGCCCCGCGGCCGTGGCCCCCGACGACACCCAGGTGGTCCGCACCGACGACACGACGACGCTGTCGGCCGACGACGAGGGCGCCGAGACCTCCCGCATCACCCTGCGTCTGCCCGAGGCCCTCAAGGGCCGGGCCGAGGAGCTCGCCGGCCAGCGCGGCCAGTCCCTCAACACGTGGATCGTCAACGCCGTCCGCGCCGCGACGAACCCCGGCTTCACCGTCAACGTCGGCCCGACCGGCGTCCAGTTCGGCCCGGGCGCCCCCGGACGCAACCGCTCCTCGAACAAGCGGGTCCAGGGCTGGGTCCGCTGACCCGGCGACCTGCCACGCACCGCCCACCGGCTACCGCACGACACCACGAAGGGGAACCACCATGAGCGACACCCTCGAGACCCGCTTCGACACGACGGGTCCCATCAACCTCAAGGTCGAGCTGCTCGTCGGCGACGCAACGCTGACCGTCACGCCGGGCACGGCCACCGTCGTGCGGCTCGTCCCACACGGTCGCAGCGGCGCCGAGATGGCCGAGAAGTTCACCGTCGAGGCCCGCGGCAACGACGTCGTCGTCATCGCCCCCAAGCGCGAGGGCTTCTTCGGCCTCGGCAGCAAGGGCTCGGTCGACGTCGAGGTCGAGCTGCCCTCGGACAGCACGGTCGAGGCCAAGACCGGCGCCGGCGACGTCACGGCCTCCGGCCTGCTCGGCGACGTCCGGGCCAGCACCGGCGCCGGCGACCTCACCTTCCACGAGGTCGCGTCCGCGCACCTCAAGTCCGGCTCGGGCGACCTCACCCTCCAGGCGTCCCGGGGCGACGTCTTCGCCAAGACCGGCTCGGGCGACGTCTCCATCGGCACGGCCGGCGGCCGGCTCGACCTCGTCTCCGGCAGCGGCGACATCGCGCTGCGCCGCTCCGACGCCCCCGTCAAGGCCAAGACCGGCTCGGGCGACCTCCACGTCGACGCGAGCACCGGCGACCTCGAGCTCATGACCGGCACCGGCGACGTCGTCCTGGCCGCCGTCCACGGCGGCCAGATCCAGGCCCGCACCGGCACCGGCGACGTCACCATCGGCATCGCCCACGGGGTCGCCACCTACCTCGACCTCAACAGCGTCACCGGCGACGTCGACGTCGACCTCGAGTCGACCGACGCCCCCGGCGACTCCGAGGCCCGAGCCAGTCTCACCGTCCACTCCGGCAGCGGTGACATCCACGTCAAGCGCGCCTCGGTGAGCCTCGCATGAGCGCCGTGAACGGGGCCATGACCCTGAGCCCGCAGGAGGCGGTGGCCCGCGACCTCATCGACCAGCGCTCGGCCGCGAGGCACCATGCGCCCCGACGCGTCACCCGCCACGTGCGTGCCGCGCTCCTGCTGCGCCGGCTCGCCGAGAAGCTCGACCCGGCCGGCCCGACCGGGGCGCCCACGGTCCACGCC
>JAEXXY010000309.1 GCA_023451855.1 Actinomycetes bacterium | reverse complement strand
AGCCAGGACCGTCTCGCCGGCGAGGTGCCGGGGCGCTGGGGTCCCGGCGGCGCGGGCGACGGGGTGCGCTGGCCCGCGTCGAGCGTCGGTCGCAGCCACGCGTCGCCGTACACCTCACCCGGGGGCTCGTCGCCGGGCACCCGGTCGTCGGGCACCGGCTGACCAGCGGGTGGCGTCGGGTGCTGGCCGTAGCCGCGGACCGGATCGTCGGAGGTCACCGGATCACGGTACGAGCCCGGGACGCCGCGGCGCCATGACGTTTGGCACCCGTCCGGGGTGCCCGGAGTCCCTGTCCCGGCGCCGCACCATCGGTCATGCTGGTCAGACGTCGACGCACACGGAGGCCGTCGTGAGCCAACCACCCACCGAGGGGACCGCCCCGCAGCCGCCTCGTGAGATCCCGGCCGGCTGGTACCCGGACCCGGAGGGAAAGCCGCAGTCGCGCTACTGGGACGGCGACTCCTGGACCGACCAGGTCGGCCCGGCACTCCCCCAGGCCGCGCCGCCGGTGCAGCCGGTGATCCAGCGCGTCGAGGTCGACGCCGAGGGCCGACCCGTCAGCGACCGGTCGCGGCTCGCCGCGACCCTGCTCTGCTTCTTCCTCGGGGTGTTCGGCGTGCACCGTTTCTACGTCGGCAAGGTCGGCACCGGGGTGCTGCAGATCGTGACGTTCGGCGGCCTCGGCATCTGGGCCCTCGTCGACCTCATCCTCATCATCGTCGGCGCGTTCCGCGACAAGGAGGAGCGGCTCCTCGTCAACTGGTGACGCCGAGGGGGCTCGGATCACTGGTCCGCCGACTTCGGTTGCGTGTCAACCGAATTCCGCTGGTGACCAAGCGCGCCCGATTTGGCGGCGTACGCCCCGGTACGGGATGGGTACCGCGACTCAAACGGCGGTCGGAGCGTATCTGCGGCGGGTGCCGGCCTTCTGAGGTCTCGACAGCTTCGACCTCACAGGAGACACCACCATGTCGCAGATCGCCGTCGACCGACCCGGTCGCCGCACCCACCCCCGCCCCGACGCCACCGGCATCGGGGGTGCCGTCACCGGCACCGTGGGCACCGCCATCACCATCGTCACCGCCGGCGTCGACCGCCTCCAGGCCTTCCTGGTCCGGTACAGCCTGCAGATCCTCCGCGTCAGCCTCGGCCTGGTCTTCCTCGGCTTCGGCGTCCTGAAGTTCTTCCCGGGCCTGAGCCCGGCGGAGGCCATCGCCTCGGCCACGGTCGACCGGCTCACTCTCGGACTCGTGTCGGGCCACGCCGCCGTCCTGCTCACCGCCGTCACGGAGACGGTCATCGGGCTGACGCTCGTCAGCGGGAAGTTCCTCCGCGTCGGCATCGTCGTCCTCGGCGGCGCGCTCATCGGCATCATGTCGCCGCTCGCGCTCTTCACGGCCGACCTGTTCCCGCACGGCCCGACGCTCATGGGTCAGTACGTCCTCAAGGACATCGTCCTCGCCGCCTCGGCGCTCGTCGTCTGCGCATACGCCCTCGGCGCCCGCCTGACGCCGCGTGACTGACCCGCGACCGACCCGTGACGGACCCGCGACCGACCTGCGAGTGAACACCCACGCCCCCGCCGCGACCGGCCCACACGCCGGTCGCGGCGGGCGCACCAACTACGCGAAAACCCCACCGCCATCCCGTCGCCCGGAGGATCCTGCAGATCAGGAACCCGGCGACCGTCGGACGAAGGACACACCATGACCGCCACCTCCGTGCCCCACACCGGCGCCCCCACGGGGCTCCACACCTCCGACACCCCGTCCGACCACCGTCCCTTCGTGGGCCGGCCCGACCCGGGGGCACGCACCCACCGCTTCCCGGCCGCGACCTACCTGTGCCGCGAGGTGGCCCGCGACGAGCGCGCCTTCGCCCTGGCAGAGCTGGCCGCGTCCGGACGGCGGGCGTCGCGGCGCGTCGGTGCGCTGTGCGTCGTCGTGGGCCTCGCGTTCGTCGCGATGCTCGTGCTCCTGGCCACCGGACGGGCCTCGGACACCGTGGGCGTCGCGCTCCTCGCCGGCAGCGGGGCCGTCATGGTCATCGCCATCGTCGGGCTCGTCGCCGTGCTGCGACGGCACGAGCGCGAGTACGACCGGCTCGCCGACCGCGTCCGGCGCTACGAGGCGCGCCTGGTCGAGCTGCGGGCCGCGCGCAGCTCGACGCAACGCTGATCCCCCTGCGGAGTCCGCGCGTGGGTGAGGATGGCGAGCATGACCGACACCGCCGCGACCGCCACCGACGTGACCGTCCCGACCGACACCGGCGACGTGCCGATCCGGCTATGGCTGCCGCCCGCCGGTGACGGACCGGGCATCGTCCTGCTGCAGGAGATCTTCGGTGTCAGCGCCTACGTCCGCCGCCGTGCCGCCGACCTGGCCGCGCTGGGCTACGTCGTCGCCGCCCCGGAGATCTTCTGGCGGCTCGGGGTCACCGAGCCGGTCGAGGGCACCGACGGCACCGACGCCCTCCAGGAGGGCATGAGCCTCGCGCAGCGGCTCGACTGGCAGCAGGCCGTCCTCGACGCGGCGGCCACCGTCGAGTGGCTCCGCGACCGCGACGAGGTGACGGGCGGCGTCGGTGTCGTCGGGTTCTGCTTCGGCGGTGGGCTCGGCTTCAACGTCGCGGCGCACCTGGAGTCGGAGGGCGCGACGCCGGTGGACGCGCTCGTCAGCTACTACGGGTCGGCGCTGCCCGGGCTGCACGACGTCATGGCGGTGGCGGCGCCGAGCCTGCACCACTTCGGCCTCGCCGACTCCTTCATCGACACCGACACGGTGCGGCGCATCGAGGCCTCGCTCGAGAAGGAGCCGCAGACCGTCGTCGTCACCTACCCCGGCGCCGACCACGCCTTCGACAACCCCGACATGCCGTGGTTCCACGCCGGCGCCTCGGGCGAGGCGTGGGCCCGCACCGAGGAGTTCCTCGGCGAGCAGCTGCCCACCCCTTGAGGAGAGGACCGGCCGACGAGAATCTCGACGCCCGTGTCGAACCCGCCGACCCCCGATCGACGTGGGGGTGAGTCGGCACCGGCCGACCACCCCACTCACGAGCACCAGCAGCAACAACAACGCACAGGAGCACTCCGATGACCCAGTACCTGCTGTCCGTCCACCACACCGCCGGCGACGCGATGCCCGCCCAGGACGAGATCGAGCGGATGTACGCCGATGTCGACGCGTTCAACAGCAAGCTCCAGGCCTCCGGCGCCTGGGTGTTCGCCGGCGGCCTCGTCGACCGGTCCGAGGCGAGGGTCGTCGACGCCACGTCCGGCGGCGACTCGGCCAGCGTCACGGACGGCCCGTTCAGCGAGGCGCGCGAGTGGCTCGGCGGGTTCTGGGTCGTCGAGGCGCCCGACCTCGAGGCCGCCCTCGCCATCGCCAAGGACGGCTCGCAGGCCTGCGGCGCCCCCGTCGAGGTGCGCGCGTTCCAGGGCGAGTAGGCCACCGGGGGGCGGCGGGCGCTCCGGCTCAGGCCGCGAGCGCCGCGGCCTCGGCCCGCTCCTTGATGCCGAGCAGCATCTTGCGGGTCATGAGCGCGCTGCCGGCAGCGAGCGGCTCGCAGATCGCGCGGGAGGCGTGCGTCGTGTACCCGTACCGCTCGCGCACGAGCAGCCGGGTCGTGAGCCCGGGGTGCTTGCGCACGACGAACGCCCACGAGAAGTCGTACGGCGGCCCGGGCGCGCCCTGGCGTGCCCGCCCGTCGATGACGAGCGAGTGCCCCTCGTCGACCGACGCGACGCGCAGGGCGAGCTCCGGGTGCAGCCGGAAGTCCTCTCCCTCGTGCGGGTGCTGCCACTCCTCGTGCACGTGGTCGGCGCTCACGACGCGGCAGCCGACGAGGTTCTCCAGCCAGTCGTAGCTGTAGAACCCGCCGCGTTCCTGCCCCAGCTGGGCCACCCACGGCCACACCTGCTGCGGCGGCGCGTCGATGGTCACGGCCCGCGTGGCCACGAGCGACGCGTCGGGGATGAGCTCGTCGCCGGGCAGCGCGTCGAGCGTCTCTCCCGTCGTCGACCCGTACCGCAGGTACGCCCACCGGAAGGTCCACCCGGAGAACGCGACCGCCGTCGCCAGGGCCCCGAGCAGGGCCGCTCGGCGCAGCGGGTGCACGTCCCAGCTGATCGGGTTCACGGGTTCCTCCTTCGTCAGGTCGACGCGAGGTCGCGTTCGGGGGCGGGGGCGCCGGACGCGTCGCGCCGGGCGAGCGCCTCGCGCACCGCCTCGTCGAGCTGGCCCGGCGTCCGTTCGCGCAGCTCGTAGCGGGCTCGGACGATGGGGACGCTGACGCCGAGCACGCGCATCAGGTCGATCGGCGTGCCGGCCACGACGGCGTCGCACATGCCGGCGTCGGCGACGGCCTCGATCGACGCTTCGAGGTCGCGCACCTGGGTGGCGCCGTAGCCCATGGCGGGCAGGATGCCGCGTGCGTTGGGGTAGCGCTCGAAGGTGGCAGCGATGGAGCCGACCGCGTAGGGCGTCGGGTTGACGATGGCGGCGGCGCCCGCCTGTCGGGCGCCGACGACGCCGGCGCCGTACGTCATCGAGCCGTGCGTCAGGGTCGGCCCGTCCTCGACGACGACGACGCGGTGACCGCGCACGAGGTCCTCGTCGTCGACGCGGACCGGGCTGTCGGCCAGGATGATTCGCGCCGTCGGGTTGAGGCGCAGGCACGAGGCGACGACCGCCTCGATGTCGTCCGTCCGGGCCGAGTCGCACTTGTTGACGAGCACGACGTCGGCCATCCGGACGTTGGCCTCGCCGGGGTGGTAGCGCATCTCGTCGCCGGGGCGGAGCGGGTCGGCGAGGACGACGTGCAGGTCGGGCTCGTAGAACGGCAGGTCGTTGTTGCCGCCGTCCCAGAGGATGACGTCGGCCTCCTGCTCGGCCTCGCGCAGGATCCGCTCGTAGTCGACGCCGGCGTACACGACGCAGCCGTTGTCGAGGTGCGGCTCGTACTCCTCCCGCTCCTCGATGGTGCACTCGTGCCGGTCGAGGTCGGCGTAGGTGGCGAAGCGCTGGCAGGCCTGCCTGGCGAGGTCGCCGTACGGCATCGGGTGGCGCACCGCGACGACGCGCAGCCCGGTGCGCCGCAGCAGCCGGCTCAGGTAGCGGGTCGTCTGGCTCTTGCCGACGCCGGTGCGCACCGCGGTGACGGCGACGACCGGCTTGCTGCTGCGCAGCATCGTCTGCCGGGCGCCGCGGAGCCAGAAGTCGGCGCCGGCGGCGATGGCCTCGGAGGCGAGGTGCATGACCCGCTCGTGCGGCACGTCGGAGTAGGCGAAGGCGACGACGTCGACGTGCTCGCGGGTCACGAGGTCGGTCAGCTGCGCCTCGTCGACGATCGGGATCCCTTGCGGGTAGAGGAAACCCGCGAGCTCGGGCGGGTAGCGGCGTCCGTCGATGTCGGGGATCTGCGTCGCGGTGAACGCGACGACCTCGTACGCGGGGTCGTCGCGGAAGGTCACGTTGAAGTCGTGGAAGTCGCGACCGGCCGCGCCGAGGATGACGACGCGTCGGGGCGCGGCGCCCGGGGTCGGGCGTGACCCGTCCGTGGCGCTCAGGGCGCCCGGGGCGTCGGTGGCGTCCGGGCTGGGGCCGAGGGGTCCGGTGGTGCTCATGGCCAACTCCGTGGCTGAGGTCGACCGCCGGAACCGACACACCCTGGAGCGGGTAGTCCTGGCTGCGGGACCCGCCACTCCCATGGTGGCACCGGGGCCCCGGCGCGTCAGGAGGACGAGACACGTCTCACCGTGGCGGTCGAGCGGCGGACCGTGGCGTGCGGCACGACCGCCGGACGCCGGGCCCGGACGGTGCGACCATCGAGGAGTGAGCAGCACGACGACCGACCGTGACGACCACGCGAGGCCCACGACCACGACGCACGAGCACGTCTCCCTCGCCGAGCAGTGGCTCGCCCGCAACTACCACCCGCTCCCCGTCGTCATCGCGCACGCCGAGGGCGCGTGGGTCACCGACGTCGAGGGACGCCGCTACCTCGACGCGCTGGCCGGCTACTCGGCGCTCAACTTCGGGCACCTTCACCCCGTGCTCGTCGGGGCGGTCCGCGACCAGCTCGACCGGCTGACGCTGACGAGTCGGGCCTTCCACAGCGACCGGCTGGCCCCGTTCGCGCGCGACCTCGCCGCCCTCGCCGGCAAGGAGCTCGTGCTGCCGATGAACACCGGCGCCGAGGCCGTCGAGACGGCGATCAAGACCGTCCGCAAGTGGGGCTACGAGGTCAAGGGCGTGCCCGACGGCCGCGCCCGGATCGTCGTCATGTCGGGCAACTTCCACGGCCGCACGACGACCATCGTCAGCTTCAGCGACGACCCGGTGGCGCACGACCACTACGGGCCGTACACGCCCGGGTTCGACGTCGTGCCGTACGGCGACGCGGCCGCCCTCGCGGCGGCCCTGACCGACGACACCGTCGCCGTCCTGCTCGAACCGGTCCAGGGCGAGGGCGGCGTCGTCCTCCCGCCCGAGGGCTACCTGCGCGAGGTGCGCCGCCTGACCCGCGAGCGCCACGTCCTCATGGTCGCCGACGAGATCCAGTCGGGGCTGGGGCGCACCGGCTCGACGTTCGCCTGCGACCTCGAGGGCGTCGTGCCCGACCTCTACGTCCTCGGCAAGGCCCTCGGCGGCGGGATCCTGCCGGTCTCGGCCGTCGTCGGCGACTCCGACGTGCTCGGCGTCTTCACGCCCGGCAGCCACGGCTCGACCTTCGGCGGCAACCCGCTCGCGGCCGCGGTCGGGCACGCCGTCGTCGGCCTCCTCGAGACCGGCGAGTACCAGGAGCGGGCCGCGTGGCTGGGCGAGGTGCTCGCCGACGGGCTGAAGCCGCTCGTCGGCCACGGCGTCGACGCGGTGCGGGTACGCGGACTGTGGGCCGGCGTCGACGTGGACCCGGCGCTCATGACCGGGCGCGAGGTGTGCGAGCGGATGCTCGAGCAGGGCGTCCTCGTCAAGGACACCCACGGCCCGACCGTCCGCATCGCACCCCCGCTCGTCGTCGAGGAGCGCGACGTCGAGCTGCTCGTCGACGCCTTCCGCCGCATCCTGCGCTGAGGTTTGCGGGCGACGAAGTGCCCACTCGACCACCCCATCCGGTCGTGTGGGCACTTCCGCACGCGTGCTCGGCCACACCCTCACGTCGAGTGGGCACTTCCTCAGGTCGAGTGGGCACTTTCCCAGGTCGAGTGGGCAGTTTTCTCCCGAGGTGCGGGCTACTGGCCGCCGTGGCCGGGCATGCTCGGGATCCGGGACCGCGGCGTCGACTCGTCGGACCACCGCAGCACGGCGCCGACGC
>JAEXXY010000300.1 GCA_023451855.1 Actinomycetes bacterium | reverse complement strand
GGCCAGGACGGTGCCCATCGAGGCGCAGTCGGACACGAGCGAGGAGACTGGCGGCGGGCCGCCGCTGCGCGACGGGACGGTACGGGCGTCGCTCGTCGCGCCGTTCGCGACGACGGCGGTCGCCACGGCGACGCCGATCGCGACGGCGACCCCGGCCACGGGGTGACGGCGCCGCAGGGGTGCTGCTGTCGGGCTCATGGCGTGCTCCCGGTCGAGGTGGTGGGCTGGTACTCGTAGGCTCCGCGGTCGTCGTAGGTGCGGACTCCGACCCCGGTGTTCGCGGTGGCGGGGTCATCGACGCGCGGCCGCCCTGCCGCGTCGGTCGCGAGGTGCCCGGGCGCCCCGGAGTTCGCCGAGTCGATGGCGGGCGAGCCGGGCTGGAGGGTGAACCCGCCTCCGGACGCGTTCGCGAAGCGGGGGTCCGCCTGCAGGCCACGGGGTTCCTGGCCGCTCGCGGACCGGAAGGCCGACAGCGACGTGTAGGAGGTCGACCCCCACACCATCATCGTGCCGGCGACGCTGAGGTTGACCAGGTCGAAGTCGACGCTCGTGCCGAGCTGGGAGGTCGCGTCGACCCGGATGTTGCCGCGCGTCCTCGGGCACTTGAACGTGCCGCCGGCGCCGTCCGGGCAGCCGATGGCGTTGTCGACGGCGACGTTGTCGGCGATGCTGTATCCGGCGGTGGTGCCCGACGGGACGCCCTCGAGGTTGATGCCCGCGGAGACGTTGGCGTAGACGGTGTTGCCGACGACCGAGCCGCCGGTGACCCCGTAGTTGTCGATCCCGTGGTCGCCCGTCAGGCAGCCGGCCGTGTTGCCGGTGGTCGGGTGGCTGCAGTTGCTCTGCACCGTCGTCGTGAAGCCCATGTTGCGGTAGCTGACGTTGTCGACGACGGTGTTGCGGTCGCCACCGGGGTACAGCTGGATGCCGGAGTCCTCGTTGTCGTGGACGCGGTTGCCCCTCACGACGTTGCCCGGCGCGCGCAGGTCGATGCCGACGGCGTTGCGCACGTAGCCGTACGCGTTCCACGAGCTCTCGTTGCCGACGACCTGGTTGCCGGTGGACCCGTTCGTCAGGAAGATCCCCGACGCCGAGTTGTTCGTCACGAGGTTGCCGCTGACCACCGAGCCGGTCATGGCGTTGAGGTACATGCCGTACGCGGTCGACCCGGACACCCGCTGGCCCGAGGTGCGCACGGTGTTGCCCGTGAGCGTCACGCCCGTCGCGTTGTAGACGTAGATGCCGTCCCTCGGGGAGTTCTGGATCGTGAAGCCGGACACCGTGATCCAGCTCTGGTTGGAGATCGTGAAGCCGTGCTTGGCCCCGGAGATCGTCACCGCGGCCCCGGGCGCCGGCCGGAACACGATGGGAGAGCCCGAGGTGCCCGAGTGCCACGGGAACACCTCGTCGGTGTACGTGCCGCTCGAGACGAGCACGGTCTGGCCGGCGACCGCGACCTTGGCGGCCTTCGCGATGGTGCAGTAGGGCACGCTTGCGGTTCCGGCACCCGCGTCGGAGCAGCCCGCGCCGCCGACGTAGAGGGTCGTGACGGCGCCGTCGGCGGCCCCCAGCGGCACCGCCGCGAGCCCGAGGCCTGCGACGAGGACGCCGGCTGCCAGGGCTGCGCTCCGTCGAGGTGTTCGCCTGTGGTCGAGAGCCGCTGGTGCCATCGCCGGAACCCCGTTTCCGTCCGTCGTGCGTCTTGCCCGTCCAGTGTGGGCAGCAGCGCCGGCGCTGCCCCCGGCCGGGTGCCCGACGTCGACGTACGTCAGGTGCTGTACTCCCCCACGGAGTCCCCCGAGGTCGGCTTCCGCCCGTCCTCAGGCCGGGCGGCGCAGGTCCCGGGAGTCGTCCATCCGCCTGAACCCGGCCCGGAGGTAGGTGGCGACGCCGCCGACGTTCGCGCTCGGGGTGCAGACCGTGACGCTCGAGCTGCCCATCCCCTGCAGCACCGATGCCGCCGCGAGGGTCACGGCCGTGCCGTGCCCGCGCCCGCGGTGCTCGTGGTGCACGCCCAGCGGTTCGATGAGCCCCGGCCGGCCCGGCCCGGCCGACCACACGGTCGCGGCCCCGACGGCCGCGCCGTCGGCGTCGTGCACCACGAGGCAGCGGGCGTCGACGTAGGCCGGACCCGCCGCCATGGCGTGCCAGCGCTCGGCCGTGAAGGTCGAGCGCGGGAACGCCGCACGCTGCACCGCCACCCGCGAGGCGACTGCCCCGTCGTTGCCCGGGTCGACGATCTCGACCCGGAGACCACAGTCCTCGACCGGCCGGGCCAGGCTGCGCACCAACGGCGCCCACGGCTCGTCAGGCTCCCACCCGTCCGCGAGCAGCCGCTCGCGGACGGTGCCGCCGAACCGCGCCTCGACAGCGACGGGGCCCAGCGGCAGCACACCGCGCTCGGGCGTCGACACATCGGCGACGAGCCGGTCGGCGAGCTCGGCCTCGTGCCAGCCCGACGGCGTGACCGCGAGCCGCAGCAACGTCGGCTCGTCGAGCAGTCCCACCGCGACCACCTCCCCGTCGCGGCTCCAGACGCGCAGGGCCGCGGCCATCGACTCGGCCCCGAAGCCCTGGTTCCAGCCGAGGTCGCCGGGGTGCAGCTGCACCGGACCACCGTCGTGCTGCCAGCGGCGCATCGCGTCGACGACGGCGGCCAGGCGGTCGGGTTCGGGGGTCTCCAGCTCGATGTCCACCCGATGATCCAACACCGCCTCTGCGCGCCTTCTCGCGTCTTTTTCGGCAAGGGTGTCGTATCAGGACCGGCGCGATCGTGGACAGGGTGACGGCGGCCGCCCCGGCCCCCCGGACGACGAGGAGACATCAGATGCCCGAGTACCTCATCACCTTCAACGACGAGTGGGTGCAGGAGCACACTGAGGACGAGATCAGGGCCAAGGGGGTCGCCGGCAGGGCCGTGGTGCGCGAGATGCAGGAGCAGGGCGTGCTCATCTTCACCAACGGCGGCCTGGATGCCGACACCGCGATCTGCAGCGTCGTGGCGCAGGAGGGCCGCCCCGTGTTCACCGACGGCCCGTTCGTCGAGACCAAGGAGCACCTCGGCGGCTTCTGCGCCGTCGACGTGCCCGACGACGAGACGGCGCGCTACTGGGCCGGCCGCCTGGCCGTTGCTCTCGACTGGCCGCAGGAGGTCCACCGTTTCCGGGGGGCCGGCATGGCCCGCGCCGAGCCGTCGCAGCGGGACTGAGCCGTGCCGCGGTACCTGCTGTCGGTGTTCGGACCGGCCGAGCCGACCGAGTTCGGCTCCTACCCCACGCACGAGGACATGCTCGAGGCGTTCGCCGACACCCGCGCCTTCAACGACCGGCTGCAGCGCGATGGCCACCTCGTCTTCGCCGACGGCCTCGAGCCGGCCTCGACCGCCACGACCGTCGACGGCCAGCGCGACCGGCCGGCCTTCACCGACGGGCCCTACCTCGAGACCAAGGAGCACCTCGGAGGCTTCTGGGTCATCGAGGCGGACGACCTCGACGTCGCCCTCGCCCTTGCGGCCGAGGGGTCCAGGGCGTGCCGCGGCGTCGTCGAGGTGCGACCGTTCCGCAGCGCGGAGTCCGTCCAGGCGCTCGTGGAGCCGTGACCGACGTCGCGCAGGCGATCACCCGGGCCCACCACGAGGAGTGGGCCCGGGTCGTCGCCGGGCTCGCACGCCGCTTCGGCGACCTCGACGTCGCAGAGGAGGCGGCGGCCGAGGCCTTCGCCGCCGCGGCCGAACGGTGGCCGCGCGACGGCGTCCCTCCGAACCCGGGCGGGTGGCTCACGACCACCGCCACCCGCAAGGCGATCGACCGGTTGCGCCGCGAGTCCACGCGCGACGCCAGGCACCAGGCGGCTCTCATGCTCCACGACGACAGCCCGGTGCAGCCCACCGGCCCGGTGCAGGACGACCGGCTCCGGCTCGTCTTCACCTGCTGCCACCCCGCCCTCGCCCTCGGGGCGCGGGTGGCCCTGACCCTGCGCCTCCTCGGCGGCCTCACCGTCGCCGAGATCGCCCGCGCCTTTCTCGTGCAGGAGACGGCGATGGCCCGCCGGATCACCCGGGCGAAGGCGAAGATCGCGGCGGCGCACATCCCCTACCGCGTGCCCTCCGCGGGCGACATCGAGGAGCGCCTCGCCGGCGTCCTCGCCGTCGTCTTCCTCGTCTTCAACGAGGGCTACCTGACCGGCACGGGCGACGACCCGGTGCGCGTGGACCTCACCGACGAGGCGATCCGGCTCGGTCGCCTGCTCCGGGCGCTGCTGCCCGACGACGGCGAGGTGGCCGGGCTGCTCGCCCTCATGCTCCTCACTGACGCTCGTCGGGCGGCCCGCGTGTCGAGCACCGGCGAGCTCGTCACGCTCGACGAGCAGGACCGTGGCGCGTGGGACCCCGCGCTCGTCGCCGAGGGCACCGCGCTGCTCCAGGAGCGGATCGACGCGGTGGCCGCCGGCGGCCCACCGCCCGGGCGCTACCAGCTGCTCGCGGCGATCAACGCGGTCCACACGGTCGCCCCGACCGCCCGCGACACCGAGTGGTCGCACATCGTCGCCCTCTACGGTCGGCTCGCCCGGATCGACCCCTCGCCGATCGTCCGCCTCAACCGGGCGGTCGCGCTCGCCGAGGTCGACGGACCCGCGGTCGGGCTCGCCGAGGTCGATCGGCTCATGGGCGACCTCGACGGCTACCACGCCTTCCACGCGGCCCGCGCCGACCTGCTCCGACGGCTCGGGCGCAGCGGCGAGTCGCGCGCGGCCTACGACCGGGCCATCGAGCTGACCGGCAACGCGGCCGAGCAGACCTACCTGGCGCGTCGACGCGACCAGCTCGGGGGCTGACCGCGCCGGACGCGTCGGAGCCGGCCCCACTCAGGCCTGCGACGGGACCGTGACCGCCTCCTTGCGGTGCTGGGCGAGGCGCAGCCACGTCTCCACGACGGTGTCTGGGTTGAGCGACATCGACTCGATGCCCTGGTCGAGGAGCCACTCGGCGAGGTCCGGGTGGTCGCTCGGGCCCTGGCCGCAGATGCCGACGTACTTGCCGCGCTCCCGGCAGGCGGTGATCGCCATGGCGAGCATCTTCTTGACGGCGGGGTCGCGCTCGTCGAACGAGCCGGCGACGAGCGAGCTGTCGCGGTCGACGCCGAGCGTCAGCTGGGTCAGGTCGTTCGAGCCGATCGAGAACCCGTCGAAGTGGTCGAGGAACTCGTCGGCGTTGACGGCGTTGCTCGGCACCTCGCACATCATGACGACCTGCAGGTCGTTCTCGCCGCGGACCAGGCCGTGCGAGGCGAGCAGGTCGATGACGCCCGCACCCTCCGCGACGGTGCGCACGAACGGGATCATGACCTTGACGTTGGTCAGGCCCATCTCGTCGCGGACGTACTTCAGCGCCTCGCACTCCATCGCGAAGCACTCGGCGAAGTCCGGCGACACGTACCGGGCGGCGCCGCGGTAGCCGATCATCGGGTTCTCCTCGTGCGGCTCGTAGCGCTCACCCCCGACCAGGCCCGCGTACTCGTTGCTCTTGAAGTCGGACATGCGCACGATGACCGGCTCGGGCGCGAACGCCGCCGCGATCGTCGCCACGCCCTCGGCGACCCGCTGCACGAAGAACTCCCGCGGCCCGGGGTAGGCCGCGATGTGGGACTCGATCTCCGCCTTGAGCGCCGGCTCCTGGTCGTCGAGCTCGAGCAGGGCGCGGGGGTGGATGCCGATCTGCCGGTTGATGATGAACTCCAGGCGGGCCAGGCCGACGCCGTGGTTGGGCAGCCGCGCGAACTCGAACGCCTGCTCGGGCGTGCCGACGTTCATCATGAGCCTGACCGGCAGGTCGGGCATGTCGTCGAGAGCGGTCTCGCTGACGGTGAAGTCGCGCAGTCCCTCGTAGACGAAGCCGGTGTCGCCCTCGGCACACGAGACGGTGACCTCGTGGCCGTCCTCGAGGGCCGTGGTGGCCGAGCCGGTGCCGACGACGGCCGGGATCCCGAGCTCGCGGGCGATGATCGCGGCATGGCACGTGCGGCCACCGCGGTTGGTGACGATCGCGCTCGCGCGCTTCATGATCGGCTCCCAGTCGGGGTCGGTCATGTCGGCGACGAGCACCTCCCCTGCCTCGAAGTCGTGCATGGCCTCGATCGAGTCGAGGACGCGCACGCGTCCGGCGCCGATCTTCTGGCCGATGGCACGGCCCTCGACGACGACCGGCCCGCGTTCGTCCATCCGGAACCGGCGCAGCGTCGAGCCGGACTCGCGTGACTGCACGGTCTCGGGGCGCGCCTGCAGGATGTAGAGCCGCCCGTCGACACCGTCGCGGCCCCATTCGATGTCCATCGGGCGGCCGTAGTGCTCCTCGATGCGGAGGGCGTGCCGGGCCAGCTCGGTGACCTCATCGTCGGTGATCGACAGCAGGGGCCGCTGGTCCTCGGGCACCGGCACGAACTCGGTCGTGCGCCCGACGTTCGCGTCGGACGTGTAGACCATCTTCGTGGCCTTGCCCCCGACGCCGCGCTTGAGGATGGCCGGACGCCCCTCGCGCAGCGCGGGCTTGTAGACGTAGAACTCGTCGGGGTTCACGGCGCCCTGCACGACGGCCTCGCCGAGGCCGTAGCTGCTCGTGACGAAGACGGCGTCGCGGAAGCCCGACTCGGTGTCCATCGTGAAAATGACGCCGGACGCGCCGATGTCCGAGCGGACCATCCGCTGCACACCGGCCGACAGCGCCACGACCGAGTGGTCGAAGTCGCTGTGCACGCGGTAGGCGATGGCGCGGTCGTTGTAGAGCGAGGCGAAGACGAGCTTGATCGCGTGCAGGACGTTGTCGATGCCGCGGACGTTGAGGAAGGTCTCCTGCTGGCCGGCGAACGACGCGTCGGGCAGGTCCTCGGCCGTGGCGCTCGAGCGGACGGCGAAGCTCGGCTCCTCGTCCCCCCCTGCCGACGCGCCCTGCTCGTCGACGAGCCGCTCGAAGGCACCACGGATGTCGCGCTCGAGGTCCTCGGGGAAGGCCTGCTTCTCGACCATCTCGCGGATGCTCGCGCCCACCTCGGCGAGTCGGCGCGTGTCGTCGACGTCGAGGTCGGCGAGCAGCGCGTTGATGCGGTCGGCGAGGCCGTCCTCGGCGAGGAAGCGGCGGTAGGCGTCGGCCGTCGTGGCGAAGCCGTCGGGCACCGACACCCCCGCCTCGGTCAGGTGCTGGACCATCTCGCCCAGCGAGGCGTTCTTGCCGCCCACCGACTCGACGTCGCCCAGTCCCAGCTCGGCGAACCTCACCACGTTCTCGGTCACTGCAGGTCCTTCCGGTTCCGGCCCGCGGTGGCGGGCCTCGTTGTCGTGCACGGGTCTTCGCTGTGGTGGTCTGTGGCTCAGCCGCCGTCGCCGAGGCGACGAGCCTGCATGATGACGGCCGAGATCTCCTCGACCGACATGTTCGAGGAGTTGACGACGGGCACGCGGTGGGCCTTGTACATCGCCGCCGCCCGGCGCAGCTCGTAGCTGCACTGGGCGAGGCTCGCGTACGTCGAGCCGGGGCGACGCTCCCCGCGCACCTGGCTCAGGCGCGCGGCGGTCGACAGCAGGCCGAAGCACTTGGCGGCGTAGGGGCGCACCGGGCGGGGCAGCTCGCTCGAGCCGAAGTCCTCCTCGACGAGCGGGTAGTTGGCGACCTTGATGCCGTGCTGGAGCGCGAGGTAGATCGACGTCGGGGTCTTGCCGCACCGGGAGGGCGCGATGAGGATGAGGTCTGCCTGCTCGAGGTTGCGCATGCTCTGGCCGTCGTCGTGCTCCATCGCGAACTCGACGGCTCGCATGCGCGCCTCGTAGCGACCGACGTCGCCGACGCCGTGCAGCGACCCGACGTGGTGGGCGGCGTTGACGTGCAGGACCCGCTCGACCGTGGCCAGGTGCGAGCCGAAGAGGTCGATGAAGGCGCACCGCGTCCGCTGCAGCTCGGCGCACACCTCCTCGTCGGAGACGGTGGAGAAGACGAGCGGCGTCACCGTCTCCGTCATCGCGGCGTCGAGCTCGGCGACGACCTCGCGCGCCCGCTCGACCGTGCGGATGAACGGGATCTTGCGCCGGACGAACCCGACGGTCGGGAACTGCTGCAGCATCATGTTGCCGAGCGTCTCGGCCGAGATGCCGGTACCGCCGGCGAGGAAGAAGGCCGGCGTGGGTGCGAGGGTCGGCCCGGGAACGGGCACGGGCGTCGACAGTGAGGCCACGGGGCCACTGTGGCACAGCCCGATCGTGCAGCCGTCACGGACGAGCCCCCTCGGACGCCATGCACGGCCGACGGAGCACGCGCGCCCGGGCGCGACGTGACACACCTCACCGGGCACCTCGACGCCGGGAACCGCTCGGGACCGGCCCTGAGAGGCGGCACGAGACCATTGCCGCCGCCGCTCTCGGCCTTCACAGACCCGATTTTGTCGGGCGAGCCTCTCACTGCTAACGTTTCCCCTCGTTGCGCCGCTAGCTCAATTGGCAGAGCAAGTGACTCTTAATCACTGGGTTCGGGGTTCGAGTCCCTGGCGGCGCACTTGTGAGAGAACGACGCGAAGGCCCCGGAGACATCGTCTCCGGGGCCTTCGTCGTGCATCCCCCCTAGGCTGGCGCCACGGGCATCGACCTCGAGTCAGGAGCGGGCAGTGGACGACGACTTCGGCGTTCCCCAGTCCCATGCCGGAGACGCGCACCGGCGGCGCGCGTCCCACCTCTACGGCCTCGTGGTCACCGGCGCGGTGCTCGCCACCGCACCGGACGACATCCCGATCCGCCGGGTGGCCCTGCTGCTGCTGGGCACGCTGGCCATCTACTGGGTGGCCGAGACGTTCGTGCACTGGACGGCGACCCGCACCGTGCTGCACCGCGACCTCACCCGGCACGAGCAGCAGACCGTCGTCCTCGACGGCTGGCCCCTCGTGGCGGCCTCGGGCGTGCCTCTGGCCCTGCTCTTCCTCGAGGGGGTGTTGCGGGTCGAGACGGGCACTGCGGTGAACATCGCCCTGGCGGCCACCGTGGTCCTGCTCGTGGCGGTGGGCTACCAGATGGGCCGTACCGGCGGGCTGCGCGGCGTGCGGCTGGTGGGGGCCTCGTTGCTCGTGGGTCTGCTCGGCGTCGCGATGATCGTGCTCAAGAGCCTCCTGCACTGACCGGTCCGGCGTCTTTCGGGACATCTCGGGCGCCTTCGTGTATCACCCGGACGCGCCCCGACCTCCGAGGCAACGATGGATGTCGGAGGAGGAACGACGATGGGCACGAGCAACGACACGTCCGAGCAGTTCGAGCAGTTCGAGCAGTTCGAGCAGCCAGAACCGCAGGAACAGCCCGAGGGGTTCGACGGTTTCGACAGGGACCTCGACCGGGGCGACCAGGGCGAGCAGGTCACCGAGCCGGACCTGCCGTGGTCCGACGAGGGCGGACCCGGTGACGACGGCTCCGAGGGCGGTGAGCGCGGCGAGGGTGGTGGTGGCGACCGGGGCCCGGTCGTCATCCGCGGTCCCCGGGCCAGCGTCGGCAAGGCCCGGGCCTTCACGACCTACCGGCCTACCGGGATGTGCTGCAACTTCGTGTGGAACTGCATCGCGGCGCCGCACTCGTTCGGCCTCGCCGACGCCAACGCCGCCTGGAACCGCTCGACGCGGCGCCGCACCGGAACCGCGGCACCGGCCGGCGCGCCCGTGTACTGGGCCGGCGGCAAGCACGGCCACATCGCGCTGTCGGTGGGCGGCGGCCGCGTCCGGTCCACCGACTGGCCACGCAAGGGCAGGGTCGGCGAGGTCGACATCGACGAGATGACCCGGGCCTGGCGCCTGGGCTACCGGGGCTGGTCCGCCGACTTCGCCGGCGCCGCCATCCCGGGCCTCGGCAGCCCGCTGCTCGACGACGAGCAGATCCGACCGGGCAGGCGCAACGCCGCGGTCCGGGCCTTCAACGCCGCGCTCTGGGACTCGATGCCGGCGAGCTACCAGGCCTCGCACCGCAAGGCGTGGATGAGCGAGGCGTCCGACCTCTACGGACCGGTGGCGCAGCAGGTCTGCTACGACCGCTACGCCCTGCTCAACGCCGCGGACCCCAAGCGCTGGCCCCTGCCGACCAAGCCGGTGTGGCCCGGGCCCGGCCTGCTGCGCTGGCTCAAGCTGCAGCCGGACTGACGCCGACGCCCGGGGACCGGCTCAGAGGTAGAGCCCCGTCTGCCCCGTCGACGCGGGGGGCCGCCACGGCGTGGATGTCGCGCTCGCGGAGCAGGACGTAGTCCTGTCCGTGCAGCTCGACCTCGGCGCGCTCCTCGGGGTCGAACAGGACGCGGTCACCGAGCTGCACCTGGCGCACGCTCGCGCCGGTGGCCACGACGCTCGCCCACGCGAGGCGTCGGCCGACCGACGCGGTGGCGGGGATGAGGATGCCGCCGCCGGAGCGCCGCTCCCCCTCGGACTCGAGGGAGACGAGGACGCGGTCGTGCAGCATCCGGATCGGCAGCTTCTCGGCGGCGGAGGCCGCGGACTTCTTCGCCACGTGAGCGACCCGGCGGCTCAGTGGCGGCGGCGGCGCAGCAGGCCGATGACGACGGCGGCCACGACGACCGCTGCCGCGACGGCGGCGACGCGCTCGACGCGCAGCTCGCCGTCCGGGGTGTGGGTGGCCTCGTCGAAGCGCAGCTTGAGGCGCTGGACCCCACGCTGCGCGATGACCTGCGGCTGCGCGCGGTAGGCGAGCTCGTTGACGGTGCCCTCGAGGCGGGCTCGCGTGGCCTGGATGTCCTGCTCGATCCGTGCGGTGTCGGTCATGCCGTGGTCCTTTCCCGTTCCGGGCCGACTCTAGTCGGCGAGGCCGAGGTCGCGACGCAGCTTGGCGACGTGCCCGGTGGCCTTGACGTTGTAGAGGGCGTGGCTGACGGTGCCGTCGGTGTCGACGACGAACGTCGAGCGCAGGACGCCCTCGACGGTCTTGCCGTAGAGCTTCTTCTCGCCGTAGGCGCCGTACGCCCGGTGGACCGACAGGTCCTCGTCGGACAGCAGCGGGATCGTCAGGGCGTCGCGCTCGCGGAACGTGGCGAGCTTGGCCGGGGCGTCCTTGGAGATGCCGACGACCTCGTAGCCGTCCTTGCGCAGCGACTCGATGGACTCGCTGAAGTCGCACGCCTGCTTGGTGCAGCCGGGCGTCATCGCGGCGGGGTAGAAGTAGACGATGACCTTGCGGCCGGCGAAGTCGTCGAGGCCGACCGTGGCCCCGGTGTCATCGGGAAGGCTGAAGGCCGGGGCCTTGTCGCCCGGCTCGAGGCGGTCGCTCACGGTGTCTCCTTCGTCGGTGGTGCCCCAGGGTGGCGCGTGGGTGCGGCGCGCTCGTGCGGACGGCGGGACTTGAACCCGCACGCCGAAGCACAGGAACCTAAATCCTGCGTGTCTGCCAGTTCCACCACGTCCGCTCGTGATCCGCGGCCCAGCCTAGTTGCCTAGGCTTCGGGCATGCGCGAGCAGGTGGTGAGGCGGGTCGGCAGCGGCACCGCGTGGGAGGCGGCGGTCGGCTACTCGCGCGCGGTGCGCGTCGGCGACCTCGTCCACGTGGCCGGCACGACGGCCGTGCGAGACGGCGAGGTGGTCGGCGTCGGCGACGCCTACGAGCAGACGCGCGTCGCCCTGCAGATCGTCGGTGAGGCGCTCGACGCGTGCGGGGCCTCGTTCGCCGATGTCGTGCGAACTCGCCTGTACGTCACGGACATCCGGCGCTGGGAGGAGATCGGGCGAGCCCACGGTGAGGTGTTCGCCGAGGTCCGGCCCGCCGCGACCATGGTGCAGGTGTCCGCCCTCATCGACCCGGACCTGCTCGTCGAGGTCGAGGCAGAGGCCGTCGTCACTGCACCCGGACGTTGACGACGTGGATGCCGGTCGAGCCGTCCGGCGCCGGCGGCGCCTCGTACGGCGACTGCACCTGCCCGGTGTCGTCGTAGGCGCGCACCCGGATGTCGTGGCTGCCCGGCGTCGCGTCCCACTCGTAGACCCACTGGCGCCACGCGTCGATGCTCGCGTCGGCGGCGAGCCGGGCCTCGGCCCACGGCTGCTGGTCGACCTGCACCTCGACCTTCGAGATGCCGGTGTGCTGGTGCCAGGCCACGCCCGCGACCGCGACGGTGCCGGCCTTGACGACGGCGCCGGCCTGCGGCACGTCGATGCGTGAGGCGGTCTTGATCGGCCCCATGGCCGACCAGCCCCGAGGCGTCCAGTAGGCGACGTCCTCGGCGTACGTCGTCACCTTGAGCTCGGTGACCCACTTCGTCGCCGACACGTAGCCGTAGAGGCCCGGCACGACGACCCGGACGGGGAAGCCGTGCTCGAAGGGCAGCGGTTCGCCGTTCATCCGGATCGCGAGCAGCGCGTTGCGGTCGTCGGTGAGCGCCGCGAGCGGGGTGGAGACGGTGAAGCCGTCGACGCTCGTCTGCAGGACCATGTCGGCGCCCGCCTTCGGCCCGGCCATCTTCAGCAGCTCACGCACCGGCCAGCCGGTCCACAGGGCGTTGCCGACGAGGTCGCCGCCGACCTCGTTCGAGACGCACGTCAGGGTGATGAGCGCCTCCTGCATCGGCTTGGACTGCAACGTCTTCCAGTCGATCTCGACCTCGCGCTCGACCATCCCGGTGACCTTGAGCGTCCAGTCGTTGGCGTCGACGCGCGGCACGACGATGGCGGTGTCGATCCGGTAGAAGTCCTCGTTCGGGACGATGAAGGGCGTCAGCCCGGGGATCCGCAGGTCGGCCCCGGCCGGGACCGGCACCGACGCAGCCGGGGCCGGTGCCGCCGCCACGGCGGCGCGTGACGCAGTGGCCGCCGACGAGCTCCCACCGAGGACCCCACCGACCCACGCCGCGGAAGCACCGACGGCACCAC
>JAEXXY010000279.1 GCA_023451855.1 Actinomycetes bacterium | reverse complement strand
CGCCAGGCCGCGCCGCCCGCTGCGCATCTCCAAGGTCAACCCGCGCCGCCGCGCACGGGTCATGTTCGTCGCCACCCTCTTCGTCTTCACCATCTTCGCCGGGCAGCTGCTGCGCATCCAGGCCTTCGACGCCTCGGCCACCCAGACCGCCGCCCTGAACAAGCGTCTCGTCACGCAGGTCACGCCGGCGATGCGTGGCGAGATCCTCGACACCAAGGGCCAGGTGCTGGCCCAGTCCGTCGACCGGTACACCGTCGCCGCCGACCCGACGATCATCGGCTGCTTCGTCAAGGTCGCGGGGGAGTGCACCTCCGACGGCGTCAGCAAGGCGGCCACGGCCCTCGCGCCGCTGCTGCAGAAGAGCGTCGATGACCTGACGCCGCTGCTGAACCGCCAGAAGACCCGCTACGTCGTGCTCGCCCGCAACGTCAACCCGGCCGTCTACCGCGAGATCCGTGCGCTCGGCGTACCGGGCGTCACCGGCGAGCGCACGGCCCAGCGCGTCTACCCGACGTCGATGGCCCTGGGCCAGCTCGTCGGCTACGTGCTGCCCTCGGACCAGACCGGCGCCGGCGGCGTCGAGCAGCTGCTCGACAAGACGCTCGCCGGCACGCCCGGCAGGTCGGTGGCCGAGCGGGCCCGCGACGGCTACGTCATCCCCGGCTCGACGCGCGTCGACACCCCGGTGGTCAACGGGCGCAACGTCCGGCTCACCATCGACGCCGACCTGCAGTGGTACGCCCAGAACGCCCTGGCCAAGCAGGTGTCGGCCGTGGGGGCCGAGTCGGGCACCGCGGTCGTCATGGAGGTCGCCACCGGCAAGGTGAGGGCCGCCGCGAGCTACCCGACCTTCGACCCCAACGACCTCGCCGACGCCAAGGCCTCCAACCTCGAGAACCAGGCCTTCAACGTCGCCTTCGAGCCCGGCTCCACCGGCAAGCTCATGACGATGGCGGCCGCGCTCGAGGAGGGCGTCATCACGCCCGACACCGGCGTCATCGTCCCGGAGCGCCTGCCCCGCGCCGGCGTCCGGTTCAAGGACAACGAGCCGCACGGCGTCGAGAACATGACAGCCACGGGTGTCCTCGCCAAGTCCTCGAACATGCGCACGATGCTCATCGGGGAGCGGGTCACCCCGACCGTCATGGAGGCCTACTACCGCAAGTTCGGCGTCGGCCAGAAGACGCCCGTCGCCTTCCCGGGCGAGTCCGCCGGTCTCCTCGCGGGCGCCAAGGACTGGGTCTCGAGCCGCCGGTACACGATCCTCTTCGGCCAGGGCTACGCCGTCACGGCGATCCAGCAGGCCGGCGTCTTCCAGACCATCGCGAACAAGGGTGTGCGCGTGCCGCCCTCGCTCGTCGAGGGCGTCTACAACGACAGCGGCACCTTCATCCCGTCGGCGCCGACGACCCCCTCGCGCGTCGTCACCCAGGACACCGCGGTCAAGCTCTCGCGGATGATGGAGGAGGTCACCGGCCAGAACGGCACGGCCAGCGCGGCCCGCATCAAGGGCTACCGCGTCGCCGGCAAGACCGGCACGGCCGACCGCTACGACGAGAAGCTCGGGCGCTACAACGGCTTCACGGCCTCGTTCATCGGCTACGCGCCCGCGGAGGCGCCGAAGTACGTCGTCGCCGTCTTCATCCAGAAGCCGTCGGCCGGCATGTTCGGCGGCATGCTCGCCGGGCCGGTGTTCAACCAGATCATGACCTACATCCTCGAGCGCACCGGAGCGCCGCCGAGCCCGAAGTCGACCCTCGACTACCACGTCTGGGCCGACAAGCCGCTGTCCCCGAACGACCCCTCGGTCATCAGCAACGCGCGGGCCCAGCGGGATGGCCTGTAAGTTGGGATGACGTGTCACCTTCCACCGTTCGACCCGCCACGTCGGGCGTGCCTCTCCCTGTGCTGGGCGCCCTCGGCGACCTGACGAGCCGGACGGGAGGCACGTCGCAGGGCCCGTCCCGGCCCGCCGACGAGACCCTCGTCACCGGCGTCACCCTCGACAGCCGCAGCGTCCTCCCCGGCGACCTCTACGCCGCCCTGCCGGGCTTCAACGTCCACGGGGCCCGGTTCGCCGCCGACGCCGTCCGGGCCGGGGCCGTCGCCGTGCTCACCGACGCCGAGGGCCGTGCCCTCGTCGAGGACGCCCTCACCCGGGAGGGGATCGACGCCGTTCCGGTGCTCATCGCCGCCGACCCGCGGGCCGTGCTCGGCGAGGCCGCCGCGACCGTCTACGGGCGACCCTCCGAGGGGCTGACGATGATCGGCGTCACCGGAACGAACGGCAAGACGACGACCGCCTACCTCGTCGAGTCGGCGCTGCGGGCCCACGGCTCGCGCACCGGGCTCATCGGCACCGTCGAGACCCGCATCGGCGAGGACCGCGTCGAGTCGGTGCGCACGACCCCGGAGGCCACCGACCTGCACGCCCTACTCGGCGTCATGCGCGAGCGCGGCACCGACGCGTGCGTCATGGAGGTCTCGAGCCACGCCCTCGAGCTGCACCGCGTCGACGGGGTCGTCTACGACGTCGCGCTCTTCACGAACCTCTCCCAGGACCACCTCGACTTCCACCCCTCGATGGAGGACTACTTCGCGGCCAAGGCCTCGCTCTTCACGCCCCGGCGCTCGCGCGCCGCCGTCGTCTGCGTCGACGACGCGTGGGGAGCCCGCCTCGCGCGCGAGGCGGGCGTGCCGGTCACCACGCTGTCGACGACCGACGCGTCCGACGCGGGTGACGCCGCCGACTGGACCGTCGAGGAGGGCGATGCCGGCGCGTTCACGC
>JAEXXY010000253.1 GCA_023451855.1 Actinomycetes bacterium | reverse complement strand
AGCGTGTCCGTGGTGCGGGGGCAGTAGGCCCGCTGCAGCGCGGGCGCGACACGGCCGGACGCGGACAGCGGCGGCGAGGCGTCGGAGCAGGCGAACGTTCACCCAGCGGCCATCGCGTGCTGGCCCGGAGAGCCCCCGGCGCTCCTAGCGTGCTCGGTGCGCCCGGAGCGGGCGCAACCGAACTGCACAGTGAGGTCTCACATGCGCAAGCGCACCACTGCGGCCACGGCCGCGCTCGCGGTCCTCGCCGCGACGGCGGGCGTCGCCACCGCCACCGCCCTCCCGGCCACCGCCGGTCCCTCGGCACCCGCCGCGGTCACCGGCGTCGCCGGCAACGACGGACGCGTCAAGAACGTCATCTACCTGCTCGGCGACGGCATGGGCCGCACCCACGTCGACGCCGCGCGTCTGCGGTACTACGGCGCCGCGGGCAAGCTGAACATGGAGCAGCTGCCCGTCGTCGGCCAGAACCAGACGTACTCGGTCGAGAAGAACTCCGGCCAGCCCGGCGAGTCCGACTTCAAGCCGAACTTCGTCACCGACTCCGCCTCGGCCGCCACGGCCTGGGCCTCCGGCGTCAAGACCTACAACGCGGCCCTGGGCGTCGACGCCAAGGGCAGGTCGGTCCCGACCGTCATGGAGATGGCCAAGCAGTCCGGCTACTCGACGGGCAACGTGTCGACGGCCGAGATCACCGACGCCACCCCGGCCGGGCAGATGAGCCACGCGCTCGCTCGCGGCTGCCAGGGCCCGAGCTACAGCGCCGCGTCGTGCCAGGACACGACGATCACCGGCCAGCCGCTGCCGACGAGCGACGTCCGGGTCACCCCCATCGCCAAGCAGATCGCCCGTAACGGCACGGCGGACGTGATCCTCGGCGGTGGCCTGTCCCGCTTCGACGCCGCGGACGAGCAGGCGCTGGGCGCGCAGGGCTACCAGGTGCTCGGCTCCGCCGCGACGCAGACCGTGGCGACGCGGGCCGACCTCGAGAAGGCTTCGGGTGCCAAGGTCTTCGGCCTCTTCAACCGCGGCAACCTCACCATCGAGAAGTTCAAGCGCGAGAACCCGGGCGCGCCGCAGGCCGCCGAGCCGTCGCTGCCCGAGATGACCTCCAAGGCCATCTCACTGCTCGACGGGCGCAAGAGCGCTGGCAACGGCTTCTACCTCCAGGTCGAGGGTGCGCTCATCGACAAGCGCTCGCACGCCAACGACGCCGCCCAGACGCTCGAGGAGACCAAGGCGTTCGACGACGCCGTCAAGGTGGCCCTGGACTTCGCCGAGCGCGACGGCCACACCCTCGTCATCGTCACGGCCGACCACGAGTGCGCCGGCTTCAACATCATCGAGAAGGGCACCTTCACCAACGCGGAGGCGGCCGCTCCCCCCACCAACGTCGACAGCGGCAACACAGCGAACAGCTCGGCGACCGTCCGCGCCTCGGGCAACACGAAGGACGCGACCCGTTCCACCGGCCCGATCAACGGCTCCGGTGCCGGGAACGTCAGGAACTTCGCCCCGGCGACGTTCCGCACCGTCGACGACCCGGCCGGCGTGCAGGACGGCTCGACCGACGCCAGCCTCTGGCTGACCTACCTGTCCGGCAACCACACCGGCGCCGACGTGCCGGTGTACGGCTACGGGCCTGGATCGCAGAAGCTCGCCGGCACGATCGACAACACCGACCTGTTCGACATCGTCGGGTCGGCGCTGCGGCTGAGCTGACCGACGCTGCAACCTCGCCCGAGCCCGAGGCGGTCACCATCCGCCTTCGGGCTCGGGCCCCACGACTCTCCCCGACAGGACCGCCATGACCACGATCGACGCCCCGGGACCGCTTCCACGCCGCGCGCTCAGGGCCCCCGCAGCACTCGGCGCCCTCGCCGTCGTCTTCGGCATATCGCTGGCGGCCGTGCGCCTCACCCACCACGGGCCGGGCGACGCCGCGTCACCGGTGGCAGCACCCGGTGCGGCGCCGCTGCCTCGGGCCGCCGCGACACCGGTCACCGTGCTGACCGGTCAGGCCGCGCCGACGGGTGACCCCGAGCTGCCGTCGCTGGCCCGCCTTCACCCGCGCCGCGGCGACGCGGTCCGGGCCGCCGGCCCCTTTGACGACCGTCTCGCGCTGACCGGCCTGCGCTTCGACGGCAAGGCCGTCCACGCGTCGGCCCGTATCACGTCCGACGTGAGCGATGTGCTCGAGTTCGCCTCTCGCGCAGGCTTCTACGACAGTTCCGGCCGACTCATCGCCACGGCCGCGTACACCTACCACCTCGACGAAGACCATCCCGACGCCCACGCCCACAACGCCGACGGCACCCCGGATGAGGTCAAGACCTTCAGCATCCCGGTTCCCGCGGAGGCGAGAGGGTCGGCGGTCTCGGCCGCCGTCGGCGTGACCGTCCTCGTCAACGAGTAGCGGCCCAGCCTGACGCCGGTGGGTCCGGCCTGCCGACCCGGCCCGCGCTCGACCTCGACCAGGACCACGCCGTGGATCTACCTTGGGACGTTGCTCCAGAGTTCCCTGACCCCAGGCAGGAGAGATCCATGACGCAGCCCACGAGCCTCGACGCCGACGCCAAGCTCCGCGTGCGCGACGCGCTCATCGCGCACGCGGAGTCAGCGCTCGCAGCCCTGACGAGCCAGAGCACCGTCGAGCGCGACGCCGCACGCCAGGACCCGGACGCCGTGCCGGAGTCCGGCGACTCGTCCCAGTCGAGCGAGGCAGGCGATCTCGAGAGTCTGTTCGAGCGGTCCGCGGCGCACTCGCGCGAGTCCCTGGACGCCATCCGCTCGCTCGACTTCGCCCCGACGACCGAGGTGCGCCCGGGCGCCGTCGTGGCCTTCGGCGGTGACCACTACGTCGTCGGTGTCAGCAGCGACGGGTTCGACTGCGACGGAGTCAGCTACGAGGGCATCGGCGCCGGCTCGCCCATCTACGCCGCCATCGCGGGCAAGCACGTGGGCGACACCTTCACGTTCCGTGGCGAGGAGCACCGTCTCGACGAGGTCACCTGACCGACGGCCGCCGGCGTGTTGCTGCGCGGCTGTGGCTGCACGGACGCACTCGCCTCGATCGCACGCCAGCCCCACGACGAGCTGCGTCGACGCTGCGGACGTGCTCTTCGAGATGGTTCCCGGCTGAGGGTTCAGATGCCGCCGAGGCCGCGGCTGGCGTAGTAGCGGCGTCGCGACGCCTCCTCGAGGTCCCGCCCACGCGTCGCCTCCTGGAGCAGCCGCGCGTCTGGACGCTCTCGCGGCCCCCGGAGCGAAGAGCTTCTGGAGCAGCTCGTCGTAGGCCTCACGGGCCGCCTGCCACTCGCAGAGCAGCACCTCGTCATCCATGCCATGGACATTCCCCGGCGAGGCCCCGCCCAGACAGGTCGGAGCCCGCCGGAGCGACGAACGGCCGGACCGTCAGACGGCTCCACTCCACGCCGGGAGGTGTCCTCCCTGTCACGAGGTCAGACCGAGTCGTCACACAGACTCGACCAACGTGGCTGGGCATCACGCCTGGGACTCGGTTGCGCCGCGCGCGATCACCCGTCGGGCCTGGCGCACGACGGCCTCGTCGACGAACCTGCCGTCGGCCAGCGCGACGGCACCCTGCCCCGCGGCCGCCCCGGCCTCTGCAGCCGAGACCAGCTCGCGCGCGAGATCCAGCTCTTCCTCCGTAGGAGTGAACACATCTCTGATGGCAGACAGCTGGGCCGGGTGGATCGCCGCCCGACCGACGAACCCCAGTGCCTTGCCGACGAGGCTCGACTCGCGCAGACCGTCGAGGTCGCGCACGTTGGTGTGCACCGACATCGCAGGCGCTACGAGTCCGGCGGCTGCCGCGGCGACGACGACACGCGATCGAGCCCAGAGCAGGCCGGCGTCGTCGGTGACGCCCAGGTCGGCACGCAGGTCCGCCTCGCCGAGGCCGATCGATGCCACGGCGGGGTGCGCCGAGGCCAGGGCGTACGCCGCCTCCACCCCACGGGCCGACTCGATGAGCAGGTGCAGCGGTCGGTCCCCGACGGCGTCGGCGATGCGCACGACCTCACGCGGGTTCTCGCACTTGGGGATGCGGAGCCCGACAGGCGCCGGCAACCGTCGGACCATCTCGAGGTCGTCGTCGGACCACGGCGTGCCGACGGCATTGACCCGCACCTGGCACCCTGGGGCACCGTCCCCGGACCCTGCCCGGGATCGGAGGGCACGCTCGGCGCCTTGCCGGGACAATGCCTTTCGGTCAGCCGTGACGGCATCCTCGAGGTCGACGATGACGACGTCCGCCCCCGCGGCGAACGCCTTGACGATCCGGTCCTCGCGGTCTCCGGGCACGTAGAGGAGCGTGAGCGGGACGGTCATCTCGGGCTCGCGTCTCCGGAATGTCCCGCAGGGTTCGCGGCGGCTTCGCCCGCGGTCACGAGAGCGTCGATCTCCGCGGCCGTGTAGCCGAGCTCGATGAGGACCGACACCGTATCGGCGCCGGGAGCACGGCCGGTCCACTTCGTCGGCGCGTCACCCTCCGACATCCGGAAGAGCGGGCCCTGCATCGCGACCTCCCCGAGGTCGGGGTCGGGCACGCGCCGGATCGTGCCGAGCGCCTGGAGGTGCGGGTCCTTCGCGATGTCCTCGGCGGTGTAGATCGGCGCGACCGCAGCCTCGGCCCGTTCGAACTCGGAGAGGACCTCATCGCGCGTGTGGCGGCCGATCCAGCCACCGACCGCGGCGTCGAGCTCGTCCGCGTGCTCCGCCCGGGAGCGGCCGGTGGCGAACCACGGTTCGTTCACCAGGTCGGGCCGACCGACGAGCCGCACCACGCGTTCGGCGATGTTCTGCGAGCTGGTGGAGACCGCAAGCCAATGACCGTCCACGGTGCGGTACAGGTTGCGGGGGGCGTTGTTGCTCGACCGGTTGCCCTGTCGGGGCTGCACCGTGCCGAGCTGGTCCCATCGGGAGATCTGCGGCCCGAGCATGGCCATGATGGGCTCGACGATGGCGACGTCGACCACCTGCCCTCGGCCGGTGGCCTCGCGCTGGTGCAGCGCACTCATGATCGCGAACGCGGTTGCCAGCGAAGCGATCCCATCGGCAAGCCCGAACGGTGGGAGAAGGGGCGGTCCGTCGGGCTCACCACTCGATGCCGCGAAGCCGCTCATGGCCTCGGCAAGGGTGCCGAAACCCGGGCGACGGCGGTACGGACCGACCTGCCCGAACCCGGTGACCCGGGCGAGGACGAGGCCGGGGTTGTCGGCGGAGAGGACGTCGTAGCCCAGGCCCCAGCGTTCCAGGGTGTCGGGGCGGAAGTTCTCGATGACGACGTCCGACGTCGCAGCGAGGCGCCGGAATGCCTCCGCGCCTCCGTCGGAGCCGAGATCCAGCTGGACCATCTGCTTGTTGCGGCCGAGCGTCTTGAACCACAGGTTGTGCCCGTCCCGCTCCGGCCCGTGACCGCGCGCCGGGTCGGGACGCCTGGGGTGTTCGACCTTGACGACGTGCGCGCCGAGGTCGCCGAGGTGCATGGCAGTCATGGGACCGGCGAAGAGTGTCGAGGCGTCCACGACGCGTAGGTCGGAGAGGGCCCCCTGACCGACCCGGTCGATGCCGTCTTCGGTCATGACGTCTCCTCTGCCAGGTCCCAGGCGATGCGGAAGCCGATGCTTGTCGAGCGCCCCAGGCCTGACCCGGGAACGAGGTACTTCGCCGAGAACTCCGGCCCGCGAAGGCCCCCGTCGAAGTACCAGTCGGAACCCTCGGAACGATGGCGCGAGCCGCCCTTGAGGATCGCGTACCGGGTGCGGCCGTCGCTGCGCTCGCTGTCCGTCAGGTTCCACACCTCCGGCCGGAGCCGCTCCAGGCCACCCGTCTCCCCCGCGAGCTGCCACTCGTCCTCGCTCGGCAGCCGCCCGCCCGCCCAGGCGGCGTAGGCGCGCGCATCACCGAGATCGACCTCGGTCACGGGTTTGTCCTCGTGGCTCTCGGCCACCGATCGGCGAGCCCAGGCCGGCGCTGCACCCACGGCGACGACCGGCTCGTGGCCGGTCTCCGACACGAAGGCCGCGAAGTCGCGCTCGGAGACCTCGGTGGTCGCGACGCCGACGTCGTGCGGCAGCGCGACGACCCTGTCGGTGGTGCGCTGGTCGTGCAGCCTCGGGTGCAACGGCTTCCACTCGTCGACGAACGGCGCGTCGTCGTAGAGGCCCGTCTCGCGGCAGCGATAGCGGACCGTGACGACGTGCTCACCGGCGGGAATGCGGACGGAGGGCGCGGCAGCCCTTGCGGGTCCGTCGGCCGACGACGCACCCACCGGCGGGCTGACCGGCGCGAGGAGTCGTGACCGGCGGTGCTCGAAGCGCGCCGAGGCGACGGCCGGCGAAGCCGGTTCGAGCCAGCTCACGTCTGCGTCCGGTGCGGTCTGCCAGAGGCCGCCGACCCCGTGGGCCGGGACCATGACCTCGACGTCGCCCTCGCCCAGCCGTCGGCCCGACCAGAGATCGTGGGCGGCGAGGCCATCGCGTCCCGCCACGACGACCTTCGCGTCGGTTCCCGAGCGGTTGACCAGTGGCGTGAAGACGCCTGTCGGGTGTTCGTAACGGGCGGCGTAGACCTCTGCCGCGACGGCCTCCTCGCCGAGATCGAGCAACGGGGTCCAGGTCCCGTCGGTGAGGACGTCCACGAGGGCGCGCTGCGCGGCGGCCATCCGACGCAGGGTCCCGGCGTCGCGCTGGTTCCAGCCGACCCAGACCCCGAAGACGACCTCCCAGACCATGACGCCCACCCCGTTCAGCCACGCTGACTGCAGCTCGTCGCTGTGGTCACGGTTCCAACGGCGGACGTGGTGCATCTGGTGGCGCTGCTCGAACCATCGTGACCGCACGACGCCCGGCACGCGGGAGTCGGCGAACCACTGTGCCCAGGAGAGCGGGTGGTCGACGAGCCGCTCCAGAGCGAGCGTCGACTCGCCCTCGACGGCGACGCCTGGGCGTGCAGCGTCGAGCCGTTCGAGCAGCTCGTCGCCGCCCTGCTTGAGCGTGTCGAGGAACACGCCGTCGATGTCGAGGTCCGCCACGAGCGAGGCGAGCTCCTCCGCGTCGGGGCCCGAACGCCGCGTGCCGACGTCCCAGGGGTTGTAGTCGACGAACACCCGGACGCCGGCGGCGTGCAGGTCGTCGACGAGGCGGCTCAGTCCGGGCACGGAACGGTAGTAGTCCCACTGGTTGCGGTCATCGATGCCGATGACGGGATAGGCATGCCACAGCACGATCCCGTCGAAACCGCCGAACCGCTCCCGCGCGTCAGCCAGCAGGCGCTCCGGAGTGAACTGGTGCGTCTCGAAGTCGTACAGCAGCTCGTCCCAGAGCCACACCTGGGAGACCACGAAACAGCTTCTCGCCCAACGTAGGTCGTCGCGCTCGTAGATCGAGCCGTCGTAGGACTGGCGTTCCCGCGCCTCCTCGCGCCAGCGGACCAGCTGGTCACGCCAGCGGGCCCAGTCCGCAGGGTCGTCGGGCGCGGCCAGGATCTTCCCGGTGTCGAGCGACGTCAGGTCGGCGCCGCGGTCCAGCGGGACGGCACGCGGGCGGTCGAGCGGCCGGGGCACCAGCGGGTCGAGGGCGTCATCCACGAGCGTTCACTCCTTCCGGGGCAGCGACCGGGGCGCCGCGCCCGAAGGCCGAGTCGACCCGTTCGGCAGTCTCCTTCATCGTCGGCACGGCCTCCTGTGCGCCGTACCTCTCGACAGCCAACGACGCTGCGGCAGAAGCGAGCTGCAGCGCCGCCAGGTCGCCGAGGCCACGCGCGAACGCGGCGCCCAGGGCACCGCAGAAGGTGTCGCCGGCGCCCGTCGTGTCTGCCGCGTCGACGGTGACGGCCGGCACGGAC
>JAEXXY010000424.1 GCA_023451855.1 Actinomycetes bacterium | reverse complement strand
GCCCGGGGCGGTCGTCGCCCCGGCGCCCTCGGGAGCCGGCGCCGGCAGCGTCCGCAGCGTCGTGTCGTCGACGCGTCCGCACGTGCGCTTGGCCGGCGTCGTCTCGCCCGGCTGCGGCGTCGTCTTGTCGGGCTCGTAGGAGTCGATCCGGCTGCCGCTGATGACCTCGACGCTGTCGTAGGCCGGACGGCCCTCGAGCAGGTTGCGGAAGGTGTAGCGGGTCAGCGAGTTGAGCTCGCACGCGTTGCCGAACGCGAGGATGTCGAAGGCGTACGGCTGGCCGTTGAGCTCCTGACCCTGGCCCTCCGCGTAGTGGGCGACGACCCCGCCGCCGGTGAAGGTGCCCACCTGGATCCGGTTGCCGTCGAGCTTCGGGGTGTGCATGTGCCCGTTGACGAGGATGCGCCCCTTGTCGATGCCCTGTGTCGCGTACGGCTCGTGCGCGACGACGACGTCGGGCTCGGGCTGGTCGGCCATCGTCGCGTTGTAGCGGTCGACGGACGGCTTCTCCTTGCCGACGGGATCCTCGTTGTCGTCGCCGAAGTAGCGCGGGTCGTTGAAGCCGGCGATGCGCAGCCCGTGGAACGACAGCTCGCGCAGTGCGCCCTTGGCGTCCTCGAGCAGGACGACGTTGGAGATGCGGCCCAGCCGTGCCACGAGCGCGCGGTCGGTCGGCGAGGACTGGTCGTGGTTGCCGCTGACGAAGACGTACGGCACCCCGAGCCCCTGGATCGACCGGAAGATCCCGGCAGCCTCGGCCTCCTGCACACGGCCGAAGTTGATGAGGTCGCCGCTGTCGATGACGGCGTCGATGCCCTCCTCCTCGACGATCGTCTTCATGAGCGCGTACTGGTTGGCGCCGTGGATGTCGGACACGAGCAGGATGCGCGCCGACACCGGCTCGTTGACGCTGCCCTGCACGTACTTCTGCTGCAGCGCCTGGGTGACGGCGAGCAGGTTGCGGAAGTACGGGGTCACCTGCGCGGCCCGCGCCTCGACGTCGGCGAGCAGGCCCGCGTTGCGCTGCACGACGCCGAGGACGCCGGTGGTGCGGTACTCGGCGAACCGCGCCGGCTGGTAGGTCAGGGCGATCCCGCCGAAGGTGCCGACGAGCGCGACGACCATCGCCGAGGCGACGAACGCGACGTGGGCTCGACGGGTGGTGCGCTGACGCATGTAGTGCGACGCGAGCGACAGCAGGACGGCGATCGCGAGCGCGCCGAGGAGGAAGCGGACGCCCACGCCGACCCCGGCCCGGGTGATGGCCGAGGAGATCTCCTCGCTCGAGGGCTGCAGCGACCGGATGTCGACGTTGGGGCGGGTGAAGAGGTTGGTGATCTCCTCGCGCACCGCGACCTGCACGTCGAGCCCGGGCGCGATGATCGGCGAGGCGAACGCGACGTCGACGTCACCGATGATCGTGGGGGAGTGCAGGACCGGCGTGTGCCGCGGGATCGGGTCGAGGCGCAGGACGGCCCGGTACTGGGAGGTCTCGACGACGGTGGGGGCGAGGTTCGTCGCGGCGACCCCGCCGAGGTAGCAGGCCGCGAGGACCGCCACCCACTTGAGCACGTGCGAGCCCCGGCGCAACCAGGGGCTGTCGCCGGACCTGAGATCCTGCACGAGGTCCCGCACGTGTCGCACCGTTTCACCCTAACTGCCCGACGCGTCCGGTCCGGCGACGCGCCCGCCTTCGGCCGAACGGCGCTGGTGCGCAGAACTGTCCGGCTGAACTCCGACGCATCGACACCGCGTCGGCACCGCGCGTTCACCTGCGCCTGCTGCGATCGGGGCAGGAGGGAGGAGCCATGGGTCCAGCTCGTCGTCGCCACGTCGTCGTGGTGCTGCTCGTCGCGTACGTCCTGCTGCTCCTCTTCGGCCACCGGGTCCTCGGCAGCCGTGCCGGGGTCGCCGTGCTCGTCGGCAGCTTCGTCGTCGGGTTCGCCTGGCTGCTCCTCCTCGTCGCGCCGTGGGCCGCCCGTGGACGGCCGCACCCACAGGCCGGAGTCAGGGGAGCCCGGCCGCGTCCGTGACAAGCGCGTCCGCCGGTCCGCGGCCCTAGGGTGGGGGCGTGGGTGTCGAGCACCGGCCGAACCGGATCATCCTCGTGCGTCACGGCGAGTCGCTCGCCAACGTCGACGACGCGATCTACGAGACGGTGCCCGACCACCGGATCGGCTTGACCGCCAAGGGCATCGAGCAGGCGCAGGCCACCGGCGCCGCCGTCCGCGCGATCCTCGACGGCGACCGCGTCGACGTCTACGTGTCGCCGTACCTGCGCACCCGACAGACGCTCGAGGCGATGGCGCTGCCCGTCGCAGACCGTGACGTCCGCGTCGAACCCCGTCTGCGAGAGCAGGACTGGGCGAACTTCCAGGACCCCGCCGACATCGCCGAGCAGAAGGCGCTGCGGGACCGCTACGGGCACTTCTACTACCGGTTCAGCCACGGCGAGTCGGGCGCGGACGTCTACGACCGCGTCTCGACCTTCCTCGAGTCGATGTTCCGCAACTTCGAGACCCAGCACGCGCCGGGCGAGGTCGTCATCGTGACCCACGGCCTGACGATGCGCCTGTTCTGCATGCGCTGGTTCCACTGGAGCGTCGAGTACTTCGAGTCGCTCGAGAACCCGGGCAACGCCGAGGCCGTCGTGCTGTCCCGGCAGCACGACTTCCGGTACCGGCTCGAGCGCCCGTTCCGCCAGTGGGACCCGTCGGTCAACCCGACCGAGCGTGAGCGCTCCTCCTGGCTCTGACTGGCTCTGCCCAGCACTGACGCGTCGGTGCCCTGGCGTCGGCGGCCAGCTGGCGCCTTGTTGCGGTGAGGGTGCCGGCCCCGAGGCCGCGGGCCGTCAGAGGTACTGGCCGGTGGGGCCGGGGTCGCCGGTCTCGGGCGGGCGCGGGCCGTCCTGCGGCCGCAGGCCGGGGGGCGTGCCGTAGGA
>JAEXXY010000407.1 GCA_023451855.1 Actinomycetes bacterium | reverse complement strand
GCTCGTCGCCGCGGCCACGACGTCGGCGCTGAGGCGCTGGCGCGCCGCGGCGTGGCCGGCGACGACGTTGGCGATGCGCTGGGCGAGCTCGGCGACGCCCTGGCCCGTGACGGTCGAGGTGGCGATCACCGTCGGGCGCGTGACGCCGTCGGCCTCGAGCAGCTTGGCGAGATCGGCGGTGAGGGTCGCCGTGGCGTCCTTCGGGAGCCGGTCGACCTGGTTGAGCACCCCGAGCGTCACGGCGTCGTGGTGCGACAGGTGGGCGACGAACTCGTCGTGCAACCGGGCGTCGGCGTACTTCTGCGGGTCGGTGACCCACACGAAGACGTCGACGAGGCCGAGGATCCGCTCGGCCTCCTCGCGGTGGGCCTGCTCGCGCGAGTCGAAGTCGGGCAGGTCGAGCAGGACGAGCCCGTCGAGCGATCCGACGACACCGGCCACGGCCGGGGAACCAACGTTCTCGGACGCGTCAGAACCCTTGGCCCCCAAGGCTTCCGGGCCGGTCGGCTGGTTCTCGTCGCCACCGGCTTCGGCATCGGCTTCGGCACCGACGCCGTGGCGGGCCTTGACGCCGAGCCAGTCGAGCAGCCGGGTGGCGTCGGCGTCGCCCCACACGGCGGCCGTCGGCTTGGAGGTCGTCGGGCGGCGCGCGCCGATCGTCGCGACGTCGGCACCGACGAGCGCGTTGAAGAGCGAGGACTTGCCGCTGCCGGTGGCGCCGGCGAGGGCCACGACCGTGTGGTCGGCGCCGATGCCCGAGCGCTCAACGGCACGGTCGACGACGCGTCGGGCCCGGTCGGACTCGGCGGGGTCGAGCTGTTCACCGCCGGACAGGATCGCCCGGGACAGCGCGGTGGTGCGGGTGCCGAGCTCGGCGGCGCTGACGCGCGCACCCTGGGCGCGGCCCATCCGGATGGGGCTCATCGGGCCTCCTGGACGGCCGCGGCCGCCCTGCGCAGCGCGGTGGCGTGGTCGATCTCCGGCTGCACGGTGCTCAGGGCTCCTTCGAAACGGGTCTGTTCGGCGGCGTACAGCGCCTCGACGCGCTCGACGAGCTGCTCGCGGGCCTTGCGCGCGAGGTCGCGGACGGCCTGGTCGCCGAACACGGCCTCGAGCAGCTTCTGCCCGACGACGGCCGTGCCACCGGCGATGCCGACCTCGGCCCCGGTGATGCCGGCGGTGCTCGCGAAGGTCACGAGCATGAGGATGACCCCGAGCCCGTTGACGCCGTAGGCCATGATCCGCGCCGTGGTGCGCCGGTCGCGGCCCTCGTCGCGCACCATCGTGAGGATGTCGCCCTGCCAGTCGCGCACGAGGCGGGCGATGCGGTCCTCGACGTCGGGCGTCGACCGCTTGAGGCCGGGGTGCGTTGAGAGCAGCTGCTCCCCTCCGGGCAGCGCGTGCCAGGCACGGGTGGCGGTGCGGGCGGCCACCTCGGCGCGGTCGGCGACGAGGGTGGCGACGCCCGACTGGAGGGCCTCGCCCAGCTCGTCGGCCTTGGCCGGGCCGCCCTTGAGGAAGGCGGCGAACCGGTCGCGGACCCGCGAGACGGTCGACTCGACCTGGCGGAAGAACTCCCCCGTGCCGACGAACTCCTGCCAGCGGGCGAGGACCTCGCCGCGCAGGAGGGTGCCGTCGGTGACGGCGTCCCGGACGGCGTCGACGGCCTGCGCGTAGGCGCTCGACGCGGCGTCGGCGAGGATGCCGGCGGCGTCGCGCTGGGCGTCGGTGGCGCCGACGACGACGTCGACGCGTCCGGTGAGCACGTCGAGGGCACCGTCGAGGGTCTGGCGCACGACGGCGGCCCGCGAGGGCGCGTCGCCGGCGAGCGCGGCGAGCCAGCCCTTGAGCCGCTCGGTCTGGTCGTCGGGCAGCAGCCCGTCGTGCAGCGGCGACTCGACGATGGCGAAGATCGGTGCGGTGCCGAGGCCCTGCTCGCGCAGCATCGAGGCGAGGTGGGTGCGGATGTCGTCGACGGCGTCGGCAGCGACGCGGTCGAGGACGATCGCCACGGACGCGCCGCGCTCGGACGCCTCGCGCAGCAGCACCCACGGCACGGCGTCGGCGTAGCGCGACGCCGTCGTGACGAAGATCCAGAGATCGGCGGCCGCGAGCAGCTGGCCCGCCAGGTCGCGGTTGGCCTCGACCACGCTGTCGACGTCGGGGGCGTCGATGACAGCCAGGCCCGCGGTGACGGCGTCGGTCGGCACGAGGCGCAGCGCACCGGGGCCGTCGGAGGCGTTGTGCCTCCCGGTGATCCGGGCGAGGCTCGGCAGGATGCGCGGCCCCGCGAACCAGCGCTCGTCGTCGGGGTGGTGCACGAGCACGGGCGAGCGCGTGGTCGGGCGCAGGATGCCGGGCAGCGTCACCTCGCGACCGACCAGGGAGTTGACGAGCGTCGACTTGCCGGCGCCGGTGGAGCCGCCGACGACGGCGAGCAGCGGGGCGTCGAGCGAGGCGACGCGCGGGATGACGTAGTCGTCGAGCTGGGCGAGCAGGCGCCGGCGCGTCAGGCGCGCGGCGTCGGCGCCCGGGAGGTCGAGGGGGAAGTCGACGTCGTCGATGGCAGCACGCAGTGCCCCCACCGCCGAGAGAAGGCGGGCGCCACCCACCCCTGACTCACCTGCCACGACCCAATCCTCCCGTGTCACGCCATCACATCCAAACCGGACGAACGGCGTGTTCCGGACGCGCGTCGCAGTTTTCTCCGGCTGCGGACGCGCGACCGCCCGGCCGCGTTCAGGTCCGTACCCGTTCGGCGCCCCCGGCAGGACTCGAACCTGCGACCAAGAGATTAGAAGGCTCTTGCTCTATCCGCTGAGCTACAGGGGCACAGCCCGTTGCGGGCGCGGTCCAATGATAGGCATCCGCTGCCTCGCCCCTGCGCACTCAGTGCCGCGCGCACCCGACGGACGCGTCACGTGACGGGCGAACCGACGAACGCGCGGCGGTGCGCCGTGATCGCCTCGAGTAGGACGACCTCGCGGGCCTGGGCCTCGGGCTCGGCGGTGCCGTGCACGAGCCGGGAGCGCAGCAGGGCAAGGTCGCTCGCGCTGTCCTGGAAGGCCTCCATCGACCGCTTCGCCGGCCGCCCGCCGGTCTGCCGCGCCCACTGCCGCGCAGCCCGACGCAGCCGCAGCTGCGAGAGCATCGTGACCTCGGCGTGGGTCAGCCAGCCGGCGTCGGCATAGGGCGAGAGGTACTGGCCGATGATCCGGCCCTCGCGACGGCGCAGCCAGACGAGGAAGCCGATGAATGCGAGGAAGAGCGGCACCTGGTAGGTGGCGTAGGCCTCGAAGAAGCCCCGCATGCCCGCGAGCGCCGACAGGTTCCACAGCCCGTGCAGCACCATGGCGCAGACCCAGCCGACGACGACGGCGAGGACGCGTGTGGCGGGCCGGCGGGCCGACACGGCGATGCCGATGCCGATGCCGGTGAGGGACGTGAAGAGCGGGTGCCCGAACGGACCCATCAGCCCTCGCACGAGGAAGGTGGCGGTCAGCCCGTCGTCGCCGAACTCGTTGTAGGCCTGGCCGAGGTAGAGGATGTTCTCGCTGAACGCGAAGCCCGCGCCGATGAGCCCGGCGTAGACGATGCCGTCGATGATGCCGTCGAACTCGCGGCGGCGGAACAGGTAGATGAGCAGGATGCCGAGGCCCTTGAGGGTCTCCTCGACGACCGGCGCGAGGTAGACGGCACCGGTCGCGAGCGGGTCGGTCCACCGCGCCTCGACGAGGAGCTGGAGGCCCAACGTGTTGAGGAAGAAGGCGCCGACGACGGCGACGAGAGCGCCCCAGAGGAAGGCGAACACGAGGTAGCCCGTCGGCTCGGCCTCGTACCGGTCGAGCCAGAGGTAGGTCGGCACGATGACGAGGACCGGGATGATCGCCATGAGCGCCGACGTGATGATGACCTGCGCCGTGAGCCGCTCGCCGAGGATGCCGAGGAGGACGAGCAGGCACACGAGGAACACCGAGGCCACGACGCCGATCGTCAGCACCGAGCGCAGCACCGGCCGACGCGTCGGGTTGCGGGCGGCGCTCCACTGCGACGCGCCTCTCGCCCCCGGCCCGGTCGGGCTCACCCGCCCGGTCGTCACGTCCCCTGTCACGTCCCCTGAGGTCATGGCCGAAGGCTAGTGCAGGGCCCGTCGCGGGCGCGGGGCGCGAACACCCGGGGTGGGCGTGCGCGCCCAGCCTCTATGGTGGTCCGGTGAGCGAGACGAACCACCGCGCCATCGCGGACCGCATCATCTGGGTCGACTGCGAGATGACCGGGCTGTCCCTGCAGTCGGACGCCCTCGTCGAGGTGGCCGCCCTCGTCACGGACTTCGAGCTGAACCAGCTCGGTGAGGGTGTCGACGTCGTGATCCGACCGCCCGACGAGTCACTGGCCCAGATGGACGACTTCGTCCGTGACATGCACACGACGTCCGGCCTCATCGACGAGCTCGCCGGCGGCGTCACGCTGAAGCAGGCCGAGGACCTCGTCCTCGACTACGTGCGCACCTTCGTGCCAGAGCCGCGCAAGGCCCCGCTCGGAGGCAACACCGTGGCCACCGACCGCGGCTTCCTGGCCCGCGACATGCCCGACCTCGAGCAGTACATGCACTACCGGATCATCGACGTCAGCTCGATCAAGGAGCTGTCCCGACGCTGGTACCCGCGCGTGTACTTCAACGCGCCGAAGAAGTCGGGCGGGCACCGTGCGCTCGCCGACATCCGCGAGTCCATCGCCGAGCTGCGCTACTACCGACAGGCGGTGTTCGTCCCGCCGCCCGGCCCGGACAGCGCGACGGCGAAGGCGCTCGCGCAGCCGCACGTCATCGAGCACTGACGCGTCGCCACCCCGCTCACGGGCGGCCACGAGGGTGGTCACGAGCACCCTTGGGGGCCGTGTACGATTGGCGTCGCTGTCCCACGACGCCGAGCCTTCGGGCCCGGCTCGCGGCATGCATGGTGGGTGTAGCTCAGCTGGTAGAGCACCTGGTTGTGGTCCAGGTGGCCGCGGGTTCAAGTCCCGTCACTCACCCCATCGCGAGGGCCCCGCACCATCGGTGCGGGGCCCTCGTCGTGCCCGTACGCGTCAGCGGCTGCAGAGTCGGCGCAGCGCGGTGAGGTCGTCGCGGACCATGACGCCGATGTCGGCACGACGCGCGGCCTGCTCCGCCGAGGCCGGCGACGCCACGGCGACGCGGTAGGCCGCGAGGTCGTCGGCGAGGGTCTGAACCAGCTGGCGCACCTCGTCGGAGGTCGTCGACCGCGCTACGGCGGCGGCCCGCCCGCGCGCCCCGCTCACGGCGTCGGGCCCGGCGC
>JAEXXY010000054.1 GCA_023451855.1 Actinomycetes bacterium | reverse complement strand
ACCCAGCTGCGCGAGCACCTCGCCACGGCGGTGCGCCGCCGCGTCGGCTCCGACGGCCGCGTCGGCACGACGCTGTCCGGGGGCATCGGCTCGGCCGCCCTCACCGTGCTGCTCGCCGGCAACGACGGTCGCTCCGGCCTGGCGCCCGACGGCATCGACGCGTGGACCGCCGCCTACCCCGACACCGCAGCCGACGAGACGGACCACGTCGCGGCCGTGCTCGCCGCCGTCGGCGGACGCGTCGACGCCCACCGCGTCGAGCCCACGTCGGCGGAGTTCAAGAAGGACATGCGCGAGCTCGTCCGCGTGCAGGAGGAGCCGATCGGCTCGTCCGGCGCGTACACCCAGTACCGGCTGCTGCGCGAGGCCGCCGGCGTCGACGGCACCGTCCTCGACGGCACCGGCACCGATGAGCTGCTCGCCGGCTTCGGCGCCCACCACCTCGTGCACCTGCGCGAGCTGCGGGCCCACGGCGCGCGCGCGGCGGCGTCCGAGCTCGGACGCTCCGCCGAGGTGCTGCTGCGTCGTGGCCGCCCGCTCGTGACCGACCGGCTGCGCCGGCGTCGCCGGATCCCGGTCGAGTCGCTGCTGTCACGCACCTTCGTCGCGGACCATGCCTCGGAGCACTTCATCTCCGAGAACTCGAGCCTGCGGGCCCGGCTGCTGGACGACCTGCTGCGCGGCTCGCTGCCCGCGCGCCTGCGCGTCGCCGACCGCAACGCCCGCGCCACCGGGGTGTCGGTGCGGCTGCCGTTCGTCGATCGCGACCTGGCCCGGTTCGTCTTCTCGCTGCCCGACGAGGCGTTCGTCACCGGCGGCGTCGGCAAGCGGGTGCTGCGCGAGTCGGTGCGCGGGCTCGTGCCCGACTCCGTGCTCGACCGCCGCGACAAGGTCGGGGCCGTCACGCCGCAGAGCGAGTGGTTCATGGTGCTGAAGAACCACATCTACGGCGAGTTCCTGTCCGAGTCGTTCGCGAACCGGCCCTACGTCGACCAGACCGCCGTGCTCGAGGCCTTCGAGGGCTGGATCAAGGGCACCAACACCGTCGACTCCGACACGATCTGGCGCCTGCTCAACCTCGAGCTGTGGCTCCAGGAGTTCTTCGACGAGCACGAGCCGCAGCCCGAGGGCGAGCCGCGCGTCAAGACCGACTACGAGCCGAACGCCCGCAAGCAGCTCGACCTCACCACCGACGACGGCACCCACGTTCGCCGCTACCCGCTGCGCACCGAGCTGTTCACCCGCGAGGACCCGCTCGTCGACAAGGCGCTGTCCTACGTCACGCGCTTCTTCGACGGCCTGCCCGCTGCGGGGGAGGAGCACGCCGCCGCCACGAGCGGGCGCTGGTACTACTTCATCTCCGAGAAGATCGTGGCCATCACCCAGGGTCGCTCGTACTTCATCTGGGACATCAAGGTCGGCCGGTCGGCGCGCGTGCTGTCCCGCTACGTCACGCGGACGCCGGCGGGCATCGGTCTCGGGTCGCCGTTCACGATGCAGCTGGCCATCGAGGAGGCCGGCCTCCCGCGCGTGGTCTTCGCTGCCGCAGGCGGGTTCGTCGGCAAGCTCATCGGGCGCAAGGGACTGTTCTACGAGCTCGTCGGCGGCGACATCCGCGCCATCGACGGCCCGACGGAGTACTCGGTGTACCCGGCGAACGTGTCGGCCAAGCTCGGCCCGAAGGACCCTGACGAGGTCGCGGCCAAGATCTCCGCTGCGATCCGCGAGCAGGTCCCCGAGCCGTGGCGCTCCACCTTCGGCGGCACCGTCGTCATGGACGCCAACGACATCGGCCGCAACGTGCTCGGCAAGGACGCCCCAGGCTCCAAGGAGCGCTACGAGCTGATGTTCGCCGACAACCCGCTCGGCCAGGGCTCGGAGCAGACCCCGATGGCCGTCGTCTTCGAGCGCCCCACCGACGCCTGAGGCACTGGGGCGCTGGCGTTCCCGCCGACGACCGTTGGTCACCGGTGGCCCGCGACACGCGGCGGGACACGCAGGTCACGCTGCGTCCCGGTGACCAACGGTCGTCGGGCGGTGGCCCGACGCCGACGCGTCATTGACGCGTCACTGACGCCGTGGCGTCGGGTCGGCTGGTGCCACAGGCGTTCCCGGGGTGTGGGGGACGAGCGCGAACGCACCCTCCTCCTCCTGCGCGTTGTGCAGGCGGCACACGGCGTAGAGGCCGTAGAGCAGCCGACGCAGCTCGGTGACGTCCTCGGGACGGACGCGCCCCGCGTCGGCTTCGGATGCGTCGGTGATGTCGTCGAGGAGGCGGCGCAGCCGGGCGACCTGCTGCTCGATCTCGGCGTGCGTACGCCGTAGGCCGCGCGCCGCCGGCGCCCCCAGGGCGCGGGTCACGATCGGCATCAGCTCGTCCTCGTCGGCCCGCTCGTGCGGCACGAGGTCGCGCTCGAGGCGGGCGAGCAGGGCGACGACCGGCGCGATGTCGGGGTCGTGGCGGTCGAGCCCGTCGGCGACGGTGCGGATCGACTCGACGGCCATCAGTGCCACCTCGTGACCCTCGCGCAGCCGCCGCGCGGTCGCGACGTCGGCGTCGGACATCGACACGGTGTGCATCCGCCCCGGCAGCAGCACCCGCAGCGCGATGGCGATGGCGAGCACGTCGATGGCCTCCTGGAGCACTGCTCCGGCGGCGGGCGCCAGCAGTCCGGCCGCGGCGGCGCCCATCGCCACGACCGAGAGCCCCATCCCGACGAACACTGCCTCGAGGGCGATCCGCCGCGACCGCCGTGCGATGAGGATGGCGTCGGCGAGCCGGTCGACACGGTCCACCGTG
>JAEXXY010000478.1 GCA_023451855.1 Actinomycetes bacterium | reverse complement strand
GGCCACGGCCCCGCGGGAGCGGCCGTGGCCAGCACCGCGGGCCGTGGCAGGATGTCACCCGTGACGGCACGCATCCTCGACGGCAAGGCGACCCTCAAGACGATCAAGGCCGAGCTGGCCGAACGGGTGGCGCGGCTCGCCGAGCAGGGGGTCGTCCCCGGGCTCGGCACGGTCCTCGTGGGCGATGACCCGGGCAGCCACTGGTACGTCAACGCCAAGCACAAGGACTGCGCCGAGATCGGCATCACGAGCATCCGCCGCGACCTGCCGGCCACGGCCACCCAGGCCGAGGTCGAGGCCGTCATCGACGAGCTCAACGCCGACCCCGCCTGCACCGGCTTCCTCGTCCAGCAGCCCACCGGCCTCGACGAGATGGCGCTGCTCTCGCGCGTCGACCCCCGCAAGGACGTCGACGGCCTGCACCCGACGAACCTCGGCTGGCTCGTCCTCGGCAAGCCGGCGCCGCTGCCCTGCACCCCGATGGGCTGCATCGAGCTGCTGCGCCGCCACGACGTGCAGATCGCCGGCGCGAAGGTCGTCGTCGTCGGGCGCGGGCTGACGGTCGGGCGCCCGCTCGGGCTCATCCTGACCCGCAAGAGCGAGAACGCCACGGTGACCCTGTGCCACACCGGCACCAAGGACCTCGCGGCCGAGGTGCGCCAGGCCGACATCGTCATCGCCGCAGCCGGCGTGCCCGGCATCATCACGGCCGAGATGGTCAAGCCCGGTGCGGCGGTGCTCGACGTCGGCGTCAGCCGCGTCGACGGCAAGGTCGCCGGCGACGTCGCCCCCGAGGTCTCCGAGATCGCCGGCTGGGTCAGCCCCAACCCGGGCGGCGTCGGCCCGATGACCCGCGCCCTGCTGCTGACGAACATCGTCGCGGCTGCCGAGGCGTCGGTCGCCGGCGCCCGCGCCTGAGCCGCGTCGATGCAGTGGCGGGGTAGCGGGTTCGTGGTCCTCAGCTGGTGGTACCTCGTCGCGGGCCTCGCGGCGGTCGGCGTGCTGGTGATGGGCTTCTACGACGTCCGTTGGGGCGGTCGCATCATGGCGGCGGCGTTCGGCATCGGTGCCGTCATCCGCCTCATCGCGCGGCCGGCGCGCAAGGCGGGTGGCCTCAACGTGCGCTCGCGTGCCCTCGACGTCGTCATCCTGCTGGTGCTCGGCATCGGGGTGCTCATCGCCTCGGCCACGGTCAACGTCGCGAGCGACGGCCCGAGCCGCACGTCGGTCGACCGCACCTCCCGCTGACCCCGGCCCGCGTCGGATCACCTCGATCCGCCCGCGAACTGGCGCCGCAGGGCGCCGGGAACGTCGACGGGCGCCGGCCACCTGTGGTGACCGACGCCCGTCGGGTGCTGCTGTGGTGCGAGGCTCAGACGAGGCGGCTCAGATGAGGCCCAGGCCCTTGACGGCGTCGCGCTCCTCGGCGAGCTCGGCCACCGAGGCGTCGATCTTGCCGCGGGAGAACTCGTCGATGTCGAGACCCTGGACGATGCTCCAGGCGCCGTCCTTGACCGTGACGGGGAAGGAGGAGATGAGCCCCTCCTCGACGCCGTACGAACCGTCGGAGCGGACGGCCATGGAGACCCAGTCGCCGTCGGCCGTGCCCTCGACCCACGTGCGGGCGTGGTCGATGGTGGCCGACGCGGCCGACGCCGCGGAGCTGGCGCCACGGGCCGCGATGATGGCCGCGCCACGCTTGGCGACGGTGGGGATGAAGGTGTTCTCGAGCCAGTCCTGGTCGCCGACGGTCTCGGCGGCGTTCTTGCCGGAGACCTCGGCGTGGAAGAGGTCGGGGTACTGCGTGGCGGAGTGGTTGCCCCAGATCGTCATCTTCTTGATCTCGGTGACCGGCACGCCGAGCTTGTGGGCGAGCTGGCTGATCGCGCGGTTGTGGTCGAGGCGCGTCAGGGCCGAGAAGCGCTCGGCCGGGATGTCGGGGGCGTTGCTCATGGCGATGAGCGCGTTGGTGTTGGCCGGGTTGCCGGTGACGGTGACGCGGATGTCGTCGGCCGCGACCTCGTTGAGGGCCTTGCCCTGCGGGGCGAAGATGCCGCCGTTGGCCTCGAGCAGGTCGCCGCGCTCCATGCCCGGGCCGCGCGGGCGGGCGCCGACGAGCAGGGCGTGGTTGACGCCGTCGAAGACCGTGTTGGCGTCGTCGCCGATCTCGACCTTGGCGAGCGTCGGGAAGGCGCAGTCGTCGAGCTCCATGACGACGCCCTCGAGCGCCTTGAGCGCCGGGGTGATCTCGAGGAGTCGCAGCTCCACGGGGGTGTCGGGCCCGAGCAGCGCACCGCTGGCGATGCGGAACAGGAGGCTGTAGCCGATCTGGCCGGCGGCGCCGGTGACGGCGACCTTGACAGGGGTAGTGCTCACGGGGATGGCCCTTCACATCGGTCTGGCGCGTGGACGCTCCGACGCTACCAGCGTGCGTGGGGCCGCCCGTCGCCGCCCGGGTGCGGCCTTGGTCACCCCGGGCGGGCGCCGTCAGGCCACGTTCGGGCGCCCGGCGTCGGGCGTGAGAGTCGGGCTGCCGTGGGTCAGTGACCGAGTGCCAACGTGGTCAGCGCGAGGATCCAGCTGACGAAGCTGCCGACGAGGAAGTACTCGGTGACGTCGTCGATGCCGGCAGGG
>JAEXXY010000392.1 GCA_023451855.1 Actinomycetes bacterium | reverse complement strand
CCGACGAGCCCATCCACCGGCACACCGGCACCCGCGGCCACCACCGAGGCACCCGCGTCGGGTGGCACCGGAGCCGGGGGGACGAGCGCCGGCGGCTCGACGGCCACGTCCGCTCTGGACGCGTCGTCGACCGGCACGCCCGCCCACACCCCGACCGCACCGGCCGGCGGCACCGACCCGCAGTCGACCGGCACCCAGCCCGCGAACCCGGCCAACCCGGGCAACCCGGCACAGCCGACGCCCTGACGCCGCGCGCACCGGACACCGGAGCGCCGCGCGGGCCAGCGCCCGGCCGTGGACCGTCTCAGACGAGCGTGAGCCCCACGTCACCGGTCGACACGTCGGCCGTCTCGACGCGCACCCGGACCGAGTCGCCGGGACGCGCCGTGCCGGTGGCCTTGGCGACGATCGCGAGGTCGATGAGCTGCACGACGACGCCCTTGCCGTTGACGTCGACGACGACCGCGTCGAGCACCGCACCCAGGTGACCGGCGAGCTCGGCGGCCTCGACGGCGTCGGTGCAGGCCCGCTCGACCTGGCCGGCCCGCCGGTCGGAGGCTGCCATGACCTCCGGCAGCGCGGGGAGCGCCTCACGGGCCCAGACCGGCACGTCGCTGCCCGCCGACAGGGCCTCGCAGACAACGAGGCCGAACCGGTCGACGAGCCGGCGCAGCGGTGCCGTGACGTGCGCGTACGGGTTGGCCACCGCTGCGTGGTCGGGCTGGTCCGGCACGGAGCCGTCGAAGGGCGTGTAGCCGGCACCGCGGAACAGCGAGGTCGCCTCGTGGATGAGTGCCAGGTGCCTGGGGTCGGCGCGGTCGAGGCTGCGCAGGAACTCGCCGTAGGGCAGCCCCTTCGGCCACGGGACGCCGGCGGCCGCGGCCTGGTGGCGGAACCGCGCGAGGTCTCGCTCGTCGGGCGTCGGCATGGTGCGCAGGATGCCGACCTTCCCGCGGAGCATGAGGTCGGCTGCGCCCATGCCGGTGAGCAGGGAGATCTGCGCGTTCCAGTCCTCGGAGGCCAGCAGCGGGCGGAACGAGATGGTGAACCCGCCCGAGCCGTCCTCCTGGACCTCCTGCTCGGGCATCGGCAGCGATGCCCCACCGCGTTTGCGCTCCAGAGCGATCCGTTTCTCGCCGACCTCCTTGAGCAGCACGAGGACCTCCTCGGCCGTGCCGGCGTCGACGGCCTGCTGCACCTGGGCGTAGTCGTAGCGCCGGACGCTGCGCACCAGGGCGCGGAAGACCTCGACCGCGGTGCCCTCACCGTCGGCGTCGAGCGTCATGTCCCAGACGAACGCGGGCCGCACCTGGTCCGGCAGGAGGCTCGCCGCCCCCTCGCTCAGCTCCTTCGGGTGCAGCAGCACCCGCTCGTCCGGGCAGTAGACCGTCTGGCCCCGTCGTCGGGCCTCGGTGTCGACCGCTCCCCCGGCCCGCACGAAGGCCGGGACGTCCGCGATGGCGTAGCGCACCCGGAAGCCGTCGCCGGCGCGCTCGATGTGCATCGCCTGGTCGAGGTCCATCGAGGACGGCGGGTCGACGGTGACGAACGGGACCGCGGTCTCGTCCCGGTCGGGCAGCTGCGCCGCCCCGCTCGCCGCCGAGGCCTCCGCGACGACCTCGGGCGGGAACCCGTCGGGCAGCTGTGCCTCGCGCCGGATCTCCTCGAAACGGGCGGTCAGGGCCTGGGCCACGTATCCCGGCGCCGGTGCCGGGTGGAAGACGATGTGTCTCGAGGGCATGGCGCCACCCTATGCACGCCCTGTCGTCGGCGAAGCCGACGCGCCTGCGGCGTCCGGGGCGGCGCGTCGCGGGAGGGGCGCGCCTCGACCACCCCGGATTCCCTAGGCTGGCCCCCGTGCTCATCCTCCTGCCCCCCTCCGAGGGCAAGACCCCGGCCCGTCGGGGGCGACCGCTCGACCTCGGCTCCCTGTCCTTCCCCGAGCTGACGCCGCTGCGCGAGGATGCCGTGCGCGCCGTCGCCGCCGCCAGCGCCGAACCGGGAGCGCCCGAGGTGCTCGGTGTCAGCCCCAACCTGCACGAGGAGGTCGAACGCAACACACGTCTGCTCACGGGTCCGGCCCGCGTCGCCGCCGACGTGTACTCGGGCGTCCTCTACAAGGCGCTCGACCTGCCGAGCCTCGACGCCGGCGCCCGACGCCGCGCCAACCGCAGCATCGTCGTCATCTCCGCGCTCTTCGGCGCGGTGCGCCTCACCGACCGCATCCCGGCCTACCGCGTCCACGTCTGCGCGAACGTCCCTGGCATCGGCGTCCTCGACCGGGTGTGGCGCCCGCACCTCGCGCCCGTCCTCGAACGCGCCGCCGGCGAGCGCGGGCTCGTCGTCGACTGCCGCTCCACGACGTACGCCGCGATGTGGCGCCCCCCGGCCCACATCGCCCGCCGCACCGTCCACGTGACGGTCCCGGGCGCGTCGCACATGGCCAAGCACACCCGTGGCCTGGTCACCCGCGACCTCGTCGGCCGCGAGGCACCCCGCACCCCCGAGGCGCTCGCCGACGCGCTGTCCGAGCGCTTCACCGTGACCCTCACCCCGCCCGAGCGCCCCGGCAAGGCGTGGCAGCTGGCCGCCACCGCGAAGGACTGATGCCGTGCTCGACCTCGCGCAGCTCGTCGACCGGGTGGCCCCGATCCTCGTCTTCCTCGTGGCCATCACGCTCGTCGCCGAGCTCTGCGACCAGGCCGGCCTCTTCGACGAGGCGGCCCACTGGGCCGCGCGGCTGGCCCGCGGCCGGGTCGCGGTGCTGTGGCTGCTCGTCGTCGCCCTCGCGGTGGTCTCCACCGTCGTGCTCAGCCTCGACACGACCGCCGTGCTGCTCACCCCGGTGGCCGTGACCGTGGCCAGGCAGGTCGGGGCGCCGCCCCTGCCGTTCGCGATGACGACCCTCTGGCTGGCCAACACCGCCTCGCTGCTGCTGCCGGTGTCGAACCTGACGAACCTGCTGTCCCTGCATCCGTTCGCCGAGCTCGGCGTCTCGACGTGGGGCTACATCCGGCTCCTCGCGCCCCCGGCCGTCGTCGCGGTGATCGGCACGGTCGCGGTGCTGTGGCTGCTGCACCGCACCCAGCTTCGCGGCCGCTACGACACGCCGCCGCGCGCCGCGCCGCACGACCACGTCCTCATGGTGATCACCGCGTGGACGTGCGGGGCCCTGGCCGTCGCGTTCGTCGCCGGGATCCAGCCGGCTCTCGCCTCGGTCCCCGCGGCCCTCTTCCTCCTCGCCGCCACGTACTGGCGCGCCCCCGAGCTGCTGCGTCGCATCAAGATGCCGTGGCTCACGGTCATGGGCATCTGCGTGCTGTTCCTCGCCGTCGACGCCGCCCTGCGCGCCGGGCTCGAGGACTGGCTGCACACGCTCGTCGGCGAGGGCACCGGCGTGGCCGCCCTGCTGCGGATCAGTGGCCTCGGCGCCCTCGCGGCCAACGGGATCAACAACCTGCCGGCCTACCTCGCGCTCGAACCGACCGTCGCCGACGCCCCGGCCCGCCTCGCGGCCCTGCTCGTCGGCGTCAACACCGGCCCCCTCGTCACGATGTGGGGGTCGGTGGCGACGCTGCTCTGGGCCCAGCGGTGCCGCTCGGCCGGGCTCACCGTCGACGCCGGACGCGTGGCCCGCACGGGCCTGCTGTGCGCGGTCGTGGTGGTCGGCGCCGCGACCCTGTCGCTCGCCGCCACCGCCTGATCCTCCCCTGCGGGCGGACGAGATCGCGCGACCGTGTCCGACGCGGGCGGCGCCGTTCGTGGGGTAGGTATGGACGCGGACCCGTCAGGCCCGCACGTACCGAAGGAGCAGTCGTGGCCGAGTACCTCATCTACTTCAACCAGCAGTGGGTCGGAGACCACAGCGAGGACTGGTTCCGCAGCCGCGGGCCCCTCGCCCGGGCGGTCACCGAGCAGATGAAGGAGGCGGGGGTGTACGTGTTCGCCGCCGGTCTCGAGGAGGAGGACGGCCCGGTGTACCACGCCGACCCCACGGGCGGTTCCGTCCTCGTCAGCGACGGCCCGTACGTCGAGACGAAGGAGTTCCTCGGTGGCTTCGCGATCGTCGACGTGCCGGACGACGTGACCGCGAAGACGTGGGCCGCGAAGGTCGCCGAGGCGTGCGGCTGGCCGCACGAGGTGCGCCGGTTCAAGCCCCGGCTCGGCTGACGGGTCAGCCGAGCGCGCGGCCCAGGTCGGCCTCGAGGTCGCGGACGTCCTCGAGGCCGACCGAGACCCGCAGGACGCCGTCGGTGATGCCGACCGCGGCGCGGGCCTCCGGCGTGAGCCGTCGGTGCGTCGTCGTGGCCGGGTGCGTGATGAGCGACTTGGAGTCACCGAGGTTGTTGGAGATGTCGATGACCTCGAGGGCGTTCATGAGCGCGAAGGCCTCGTCCTTTCCACCGTCGAGCTCGAACGTCACGACCGTGCCGGCTCCCAGCATCTGGCGCTTGGCCAGCTCGTGCTGCGGATGTGAGGGCAGGAACGGGTGCACGACGCGCGTCACCCGCGGGTGCGACTCGAGGAAGCGGGCCACCTCGAGGGCGCTGGCCGCCATCCGCTCGACGCGCAGCGACATCGTCTCCAGGCCCTTGACGAGCACCCACGCGTTGAAGGGCGACATCGAGGGGCCGGTGTGCCGCATGAGGTTCTGCACCGGGCCGTCGACGAACTCCTTGGGCCCGAGCACCGCACCGCCGAGCACCCGTCCCTGGCCGTCGATGTGCTTGGTGGCGGAGTAGACGACGATGTCGGCGCCGTGCTCGAGCGGCTTGCTGAACACCGGCGTGCCGAAGACGTTGTCGACGACGACCTTCGCGCCGGCGGCATGGGCCAGCTCGCTGACCGCCGCGATGTCGACGAGCTCCTGCATCGGGTTGCTCGGCGTCTCGAAGAAGACGGCGGCCGTCGGCTCGGAGAGGGCCTCGCGCCACTGGTCGAGATCGGGCCCGTCCACGAAGACCGTCTCGACGCCCCACCTGGGGAGGATCTCGTCGAGGATGACGAAGCACGAGCCGAAGAGGGCACGCGAGGACACGACGCGGTCGCCCTGGCCGAGCAGGGCCGCCAGCGCGACGAAGACCGCCGACATCCCCGACCCGGTGGCGAAGCAGGCCTCGGCGCCCTCGATCTGCCGCAGCCGCTCCTCGAACATCGACACCGTCGGGTTGCCGTAGCGGGAGTAGACGAAACGGTCGACGTCGCCCTTGAACGCCGCCTCGGCGTCCTCGGCGGTGTCGTAGACGAAGCCCGAGGTCAGGTAGAGACCCTCCGACGTCTCCTCGAACCCGCTGCGGGACAGGCCCGCCCGCACCGCGAGGGTGTCGGGCCGCCAGCCCTGTGTCGCGTCGGTGCCGGCGTCGCTCATCCCTGCACCCACGGCAGGCCCGCGACCTTCCAGCCGGAGACGGAACGGTGGCGCTGCGCGTCGTGCGGGCCCTCGAAGCCCTCGAGGATGTTGCGCGCCTGCGCCCAACCGGCCGCGGTCGCCGCCTCGGCGGCGCTCACCGAGCGCACGCCCGAGCGGCAGAGGAAGTACACCGGCTGCTCCTTGCCGACGCCGGCTGCGGCCAGCTCGTCGACGAAGCGCTCGTTGACCCGGCCGTCCGGGTAGGACTGCCACTCGACGAGCACGACATCCTTGCCGACCTCGCCGAGGTCCGGAAGGCCGACGTAGGACCACTCCGCACTCGTACGCACGTCGACGAGCACCGCGCCGGGCTCGTCACGCAAGGCCGCCCAGGCCTGCTCGGGGGTCACGTCACCGGCATAGCTCATGCAGCGAATATCGCACAGCGTCCGTCAGGCGAGATGGTCGGTCCGATTGGTGAAAGCGACCGACGCGGACCCGTCCTCCCAGACCTCGACGGCCGACAGGCTCCCGGGCGCGGTGGCCAGCGCCCAGAACCGCTCCGTCGGCGTCGCGAGGACGTCGGCGAGCACGGAGAGCACCCCGCGGCGGGAGGTCACGACCACGACGGTTCCGCCTTCGGCGACGAGGCCGCGGTAGGCGTCGCGGACACGGTGGTCGGCTCCCTCACCGGGGGCGGTGCCGTCCCACGCGTCGGCGGCGTCGACAGGCGCGTCGAGTGCGCCCGCGAGCGCCTCGGCCAGGGCGGCAGCCGGCGGTTCGGCTGAGCCGACGACCCGGGTGTCGTCACCGACGAGCCGCTGCACCGCGCGCACGATGCGCGGCCCGACGCTCTCGTCGTGGGGCACCTGCACGAGCAGGAGCCGTAGCGGGCGCGCCGACACGCTGCCGGGCGCCGGCGACGACGCGGACGAGGCGACGGCGACGGCCGCGTCGGCGGCGTGCTCGAGCACGACGGTCGCGTCGGCACCGCCGACTCCGTCGCCGCCTTCGAGGACGCGGCGGACGCTCTTGCCGTCCATCGCGTCGTTGCTCAGTGCGTCGGCGGCCTTGTTCTTCTCGCGCGGCACCCACTCGAACTGCACGGACCCGCCCGCGTCGACGATGCGGCGCACCACCTCGCGTGCCTCGAGCGCGAGGCGGCGCATGTCCTCGTGCTTGATCTTCCAGCGGCCCGACATCTGCTCGACGACGAGCTTGGAGTCCAACCTCGCGACGACGTGCGGGCCGGGGGCGAGCTCGGCGGCGGCGGTCAGCCCCGCGACGAGTCCTGAGTACTCGGCCACGTTGTTGCTCTGCTGGCCGAGCGGCTCGGCCAGCTCGACGAGCACCGCCCCGGTCTCGGCGTCGCGGACGAGGGCGCCGTAGCCGGCCACGCCGGGGTTGCCCCGCGACCCTCCGTCGGCCTCGACGACGAGGCGACGCCCGGACGCCGTCGAGGCCCCGGTCACGTGCTGCGCTCCGGACCGGTCACAGGCCTGACTCGGCGGTGCGCACCATGATGCGGCGGCACTCCTCGCAGCGGATGATCTCGTCCTGCGGGGTGCTGCGGATGCGGTCGATGTCGACCGGGTTGAGCTCGAGGCGGCAGCCGCCGCACCGCCGGTGCTGCAGGGCCGCCGCGGCCAGGCCACCGCTCGACGCGCGGATCTTCTCGTACAGGCTGACGAGGTCATCGCCCACGCCCGCCACGATGTCCGCGCGCCCGGCCCCGACCTTCACGGCCTCCGCGTCGAGCTCGGCAAGCCTGGCGTCGCGCTCGGACTCGAGACGCGCCAGGCGCTCTGCGACCTCGGTCAGCCGGTTCTGCAGCTCGGTGACCCGGGCCGAACGCGACTCCGCGCGCTCCATGACCTCGAGCTCGACGTCCTCGAGCTCGGCCTGGCGGCGGGCGAGGGAGGTCAGCTCGTGCTGGAGGGCCTGCAGATCCTTGGCCGAGCCCTGCCCCGAGTCGAGCCGGGCCTGGTCGCGGGCCGCGCGGTCGCGGACGAGCTGGACGTCCTGCTCGGACTTCGTCAGCTCGCGCTGGACGTCGTCGGCGGCCGTACGGGCGTTGACGACATCGGTCTCGAGGGCGCCGACCTCACGACGCGCCGCCTCGACGGCCGCGAGCTGGGGCAGGTTCGCCTTGGCGTGCGCGATCTGGTCGAGACGCGTGTCGATGGCCTGCAGGTCGAGCAGGCGCCACTGGCGGGACGGGTCGGCTTTCAGGACACACCTCCGGGGTCGGTCCGGTCGCGGGCAGGGCCCGGTTCGGGTTGGGCTCGGTTGGCACCGACGACGAAGGTCCACGGCTCGGTGCGCACGCTCGAGAGTCTGCCCACGACCCTAGTCGCTTCCGCGCCCGGGGTCGGGTCCTCCCCCAGCGCCTCGAGGACGCGCTCGCGGGCGCTGGTCAGCCACAGCGACTCGGTGGCCCAGTGACCGGCGTCGACGAGGTAGGGCGTGCCGCCGCGCGCCTCCTCGCGGGCCTCGAGCACCGGGTGGTGGCGCAGGTCGGCCGTGACGAACACGTCGGCGCCCGACGCGCGGGCGGCGTCGAACAGGTCGTCTCCGGAGCCACCCATGACGGCGACGCGGTGCACGACGGCGTCGGGCTGGCCGCTGACCCGCACGCCGCCGGCCGTCGCCGGTAGCGCGTCGGCCAGCGCCTCGGCGAACTCCCGCAGCGGCACCGCCACGGGAAGCTCCCCGACGCGTCCGGCCTGGCGACCACCGATCTGCGTCAGCGGGCGCTGGCTCGTCAGCCCCAGCGCGTCCGCGAGCACGGTCGACACGCCGGGGTCGGCGACGTCGGCGTTGGTGTGCGCGACGTAGAGCGCGACCCCACCGGCGAGCAGCGCCGTCACCGACGCGCCCTTGGCCGTCGTCGTGGCCACCGAGTGGACGCCGCGCAGCAGGAGCGGGTGGTGGGTGACGAGCAGGTCGGCCTCGCAGCGCACCGCCTCGTCGATGACGGCGAGCGTCGGGTCGAGGGCGAAGAGGATCGTGCGCACCGGCTGGTCGAGGTCGCCGGCCACGAGCCCGACGCGGTCCCAGTCGGCCGCCGTCTCCGGCGGGTACAGCGACTCGAGGACCGCGACGACGTCGCGCAGCGTCACGTCAACCACGTGGGCCCGGCCGGGATCGAACCGACGACACCCGCGGTGTAAACGCGGTGCTCTACCAGCTGAGCTACAGGCCCCTCCCGCCGGGACGCGCGGCGTCCGGTCGGGCGGCCGACAGCCTAGCGGGCCGACGCGCTCGCCGCGTCCGACGCGCTGGGCGCGTCCGACCCACGCGACCCGCAAGTCGTGCGGGTGCCGTGGACCCCGGCCGGTCAGACGTCGAGGCCGGCGTCCGAGGCGCGCAGGCGCGCCAGCGCCGCCCGGTACTCGCGGAAGTCGCGACCCTGGCCGATGCCACGCACCTCCGACCACACGACCCGACCGGAGCGGTCGAGCAGGAACGTGCCGCGCAGCGCGAAGCCGTCCTCGTCGCTGAAGACCCCGTAGCTGCGGGCGACCTCGCCGTGCGGCCAGAAGTCGGACAGCAGCGGGAAGAAGTGCCCCTCGGCGTCGGCCCACGTGCGCAGGGTGTACATCGAGTCGCACGACACGGCGAACACCTGGATGTCGTCGGTCTGGAAGTCCTCGAGGCCGTCGCGGATCTCGCGCAGCTCGCCCCGGCAGATGCCCGAGAAGGCCGCGGGGTAGAACACGACGACGGCGTTCCGGCGCCCACGCACCGACGACAGGCTGACGTCGACGCCGTACTGGTCGACCAGCGTGAAGTCGGGGGCGAGGTCGCCGACGGACGGCTGGGCGGACGCGTGGAGCGAGGGCGCGTTCGTCATGCCCACGAGTGTCGCACCTCGCGCAGACGCCCGCTGCCACGGCTGCCGCCGCCCCATGGGCACCGGCATGGGTACCGGCACGGCGAGCGGCACGTGACCCGGACGGGGTGCCCGGCGCGTCAGCGGCGCGGCCCCTTCGGCGGCATGAGGCGCGAGGCGGTCCAGTTGGTCGCGACGTTGACCTGACCGCCCGTCACGAGGCCCGCCGTGGAGGCGGCCTCCTCGACGACGGCCGCATCGACATGGCCGGGCCGGCCGGCCTTCGGCGTCAGCAGCACGACGAAGCCCTGGTCGAAGAGCTTGGTCAGGGCATCGACCATGAGGTCGACGAGGTCCTCGTCGCCCTCGCGGTACCAGACGATGACACCGTCGGCTCCGTCGTTGAACTCCTCGTCCTCGAGCTCGGTACCGATGACGTCCTCGACCTCGAACCGCAGGTCGTTGTCGACGTCGTCGTCATAGCCGAACTCCTGGATGACCTGCCCTTTGGCAAATCCGAGCTTGCTGAGGGACGCCGCACCCGCGGTCGCGCTCACTGTCACCGGTCCTCTCCGTCGGGGGCCCGCGCAGGTCGCGCGGGCCGGGTCGTGCACGTCGTGCTGGCAGGTCCTCGTCACATCTCGCCGGGACGGCGGGCGGCGGCACCGGGTACCAGTCCACTCGGTCCGACCGTACCGCGCAAGGTGTGGCGGACGGGCCCAACGCCGTACAACACGCGTCGGCGTCCCGGCGCCGGACCCGAGTGTGACGGCTACCACGCTTTGGTGGAGGATGGATGGGAGCAGCGCCCCGACCACCCGGTCCGAGGGCGCCGCGACGCGACGAGAAAGGACCCACGACGTGGCTTCTGAGGCCGGCCCGATCCTCAACGGCATCCCCAGTCAGCTCCCGGACATCGACCCCGATGAGACCCAGGAGTGGCTCGACTCCCTCGACGCCGTCCTGGACGAGAAGGGCCGCACCCGGGCGCGCTACATCATGCTCAAGCTCATCGAGCGGGCCCGCCAGCAGCAGGTCGGGGTGCCGTCCCTGACCGCCACCGACTACATCAACACCATCCCGCCGGAGCGTGAGCCGTGGTTCCCCGGCGACGAGGAGGTGGAGCGGGAGTTCCGCCGCTACATCCGCTGGAACGCCGCGGTCATGGTGCACCGCGCCCAGCGTCCCGGTATCGGCGTCGGTGGGCACATCTCGACGTACGCGAGCGCCGCGACGCTCTACGAGGTGGGCATGAACCACTTCTTCCGTGGCAAGGACCACGAGGGCGGCGGCGACCAGGTCTACTTCCAGGGCCACGCCTCCCCCGGCATGTATGCCCGCAGCTTCCTCGAGGGCCACCTGAGCGAGGCCGACCTCGACGGCTTCCGCCAGGAGAAGAGCCACATCGTCGACGGCAAGATCCGCGCCGTCCCGTCCTACCCCCACCCGCGCCTCATGCCGGACTACTGGGAGTTCCCGACGGTGTCGATGGGCATCGGCCCGATGAACGCCATCTACCAGGCGCAGTTCAACAAGTACCTGCACAACCGTGGCATCAAGGACACCAGCCAGCAGGACGTCTGGGCCTTCCTCGGCGACGGCGAGATGGACGAGCCCGAGTCGCGCGGCCTGCTCCAGCTCGCGGCCAACGAGGAGCTCGACAACCTCACCTTCGTCGTCAACTGCAACCTGCAGCGTCTCGACGGCCCGGTCCGCGGCAACGGCAAGATCATCCAGGAGCTCGAGGCGTTCTTCCGCGGCGCGGGCTGGAACGTCATCAAGGTCGTCTGGGGCCGCGGCTGGGACCCGCTCCTGGCCGGCGACCGCGACGGCGCGCTCGTGCACCTCATGAACTCCACGAGCGACGGCGACTACCAGACCTTCCGCGCCAACGACGGCAAGTACGTGCGCGACCACTTCTTCGGCCGCGACCCGCGCACCGCCAAGATGGTCGAGAGCTGGACCGACGACCAGGTCTGGTGGGACCTCAAGCGCGGCGGGCACGACTACCGCAAGGTCTACGCGGCCTACCAGGCGGCCCGTGAGCACACCGGCCAGCCGACCGTCATCCTCGCCAAGACGATCAAGGGCTACAGCCTCGGCTCGCACTTCGCCGGCCGCAACGCCACGCACCAGATGAAGAAGATGACGCTGGACGACCTCAAGGCCTTCCGCGACAGCCTCCGCATCCCGATCTCCGACGAGCAGCTCGAGGCCGACCCCTACCAGCCGCCGTACTACCACCCGGGCCCCGACAACGACGTCATCAGGTACTCGGTCGACCGCCGCGCCAAGCTCGGTGGCACGCTGCCGAGCCGACGCGTCAAGTACGAGACCGTCAAGCTGCCCGGCGACGAGGCCTACGCCCAGGTCAAGAAGGGCTCGGGCAAGCAGGAGGTCGCCACGACGATGGCGTTCGTCCGCCTCCTCAAGGACCTCCTGCGCGACAAGGAGTTCGGCAAGCGGATCGTGCCGATCATCCCCGACGAGGCGCGCACCTTCGGCATGGACGCGTTCTTCCCGACGATCAAGATCTACAACCCGAACGGGCAGAACTACACCCCGGTCGACGCCGAGCTCATGCTCGCCTACCGCGAGAACACCCAGGGACAGATCCTGCACCTCGGCATCAACGAGGCCGGTTCGGTCGCAGCCTTCACGGCGGCCGGCACCTCGTACGCGACGCACGGCCAGCCGATGATCCCGGTCTACGTCTTCTACTCGATGTTCGGCTTCCAGCGCACGGGTGACTCCATCTGGGCGGCCGCCGACCAGATGACCCGAGGCTTCCTCATCGGTGCCACCGCCGGTCGCACCACGCTGACCGGTGAGGGCCTGCAGCACGCCGACGGGCACAGCCCGCTGCTCGCCTCGACGAACCCGGCCGTCGTGCACTACGACCCCGCGTACGCCTACGAGATCGCGCACATCATGCAGGACGGCCTGCGCCGGATGTACGGCGAGGGACAGACTCCCGAGGAGTCCAACGTCATCTACTACCTGACCGTCTACAACGAGCCGATCCAGCAGCCGGCCGAGCCGGCCGACGTCGACGTCGAGGGCATCCTCAAGGGCATGCACCGCGTCTCCGTGGCCGACACGGAGGGCTGGCAGCACACGCCGGCGCGGGCGCAGATCCTCGGCTCCGGCGTCGGGGTGCCGTGGGCGCTCGAGGCCCAGCAGCTGCTCGCCGACGACTGGGGCGTGGCCGCCGACGTCTGGTCGGTCACCTCGTGGAACGAGCTGCGCCGCGACGGCCTGGAGGCCGACGAGCAGGAGTTCCTGCACCCCGACGCCGAGAAGCGCGTCCCGTGGGTCACCCAGTGCCTCGAGGGCACCGAGGGCCCGGTCGTCGGCGTGTCCGACTACATGCGCGCCGTCCAGGACCAGATCCGCGAGTGGGTCCCCAGGACGTACGCGACGCTCGGCGCCGACGGCTTCGGCTTCTCCGACACGCGTCCGGCCGCCCGGCGCTTCTTCCACATCGACGGCCCCTCGGTCGCGGTGCGCACGCTGCAGATGCTGGCCAAGGAGGGCAAGATCGACGCCGACATCCCGGCCAAGGCCGCGGACAAGTACCGCCTCGACGACGTCACCGCCGGCACCTCCGGCAACGCGGGCGGCGAGAGCTGACGCTCCCCCGCTGACCGGCACCGACCGGCACCGACCGGCACCGACCGGCACTGACCGACGTGAGCGGCCCGGTCCCCCACTCCGGGGGCCGGGCCGCTCGCCTGCCGGCCAATTGGATAGGTATGCGTGACTGTGCATATACTTGCACTCGTGTCCAAGGTACTGACCTCCCTCCCTGTCGGTGAACGCGTCGGCATCGCCTTCTCCGGTGGCCTCGACACCTCGGTGGCCGTCGCGTGGATGCGTGAGAAGGGCGCGGTGCCCTGCACGTACACGGCCGACCTCGGCCAGTACGACGAGCCCGACATCGCCTCCGTCCCGGGCCGAGCCGGCCAGTACGGCGCCGAGATCAGCCGACTCGTCGACTGCCGCCAGGCGCTCGTCGAGGAGGGCCTGTCGGCCATCGCGTGCGGCGCCTTCCACATCCGCAGCGGCGGCAAGACGTACTTCAACACGACGCCGCTCGGCCGCGTCGTCACCGGCACGCTCCTCGTGCGGGCCATGCAGGAGGACGGCGTCTCCATCTGGGGCGACGGCTCGACCTTCAAAGGCAACGACATCGAGCGGTTCTACCGCTACGGCCTGCTCGCCAACCCGCAGCTGCGCATCTACAAGCCCTGGCTCGACGCCGACTTCGTCACCGAGCTCGGTGGCCGCCACGAGATGTCCGAGTGGCTCACCGCCCGCGACCTGCCCTACCGCGCCTCCGCAGAGAAGGCCTACTCGACCGACGCCAACATCTGGGGCGCGACGCACGAGGCCAAGACGCTCGAGTTCCTCGACGAGTCCATGGAGGTCGTCGAGCCGATCATGGGCGTCCGGTTCTGGGACCCCGCCGTCGCGATCGAGACCGAGGACGTCACCGTCCGCTGGGAGCGCGGCCGTCCCGTCGCCATCAACGGTGTGACGTTCGAGGACCCGGTCTCGCTCGTCATGGAGGCCAACGCCATCGGCGGCCGCCACGGCCTCGGCATGAGCGACCAGATCGAGAACCGCATCATCGAGGCCAAGTCGCGCGGCATCTACGAGGCACCCGCGATGGCCCTGCTGCACCTGACGTACGAGCGGCTCCTCAACGCGATCCACAACGAAGACACCATCGCGGCCTACCACGCCGAGGGCCGGCGCCTCGGCCGCCTTCTCTACGAGGGCCGTTGGCTCGACCCGCAGTCACTCATGCTGCGCGAGTCGCTCCAGCGCTGGGTCGCGAGCGCCGTCACGGGCGAGGTGACGCTGCGTCTGCGCCGCGGCGACGACTGGTCGGTCGTCAACACGACGGGTCCGGCGTTCAGCTACCACCCGGAGAAGCTGTCGATGGAGCGCACCGAGGACGCCGCGTTCGGCCCGGTCGACCGCATCGGCCAGCTGACGATGCGCAACCTCGACATCGCCGACTCGCGCGCCAAGCTCGAGCTGTACGCGTCGCAGGGCCTGCTCGGCTCCGAGGCGACCGACCTCGTCGGCGAGCTCGCCCCCGGCGGCGCGCAGGCCATCGCGGCCAACCCGGCCGCGGCGGACGTCGACGAGCAGGACGACGCGCTCGACCGCGCCGCCATGGAGTTCGGCACCGACTGACATCCCAGCCCGATGCCCCGCGCCGCCAGTCACACCCACCCGGCCCGGCGCGCGGGGCGGTGCCCGTCCCGGTAGGGTCGGCGGCCATGCAGCCGATCGACTCCATGACCGACCGCGACACCGTGGACGCCCAGTACGCCCACACCGACAACCTGCGCACGCGGCGCGGCGTGTGGGGCCCGGGGCCCGAGGGCGTCTCCCCCACCGAGGTGCTGCTCAGCTCCGTCATCGCGGCTCGCCCGAACAAGGTCATCGAGATCGGCTGCGGCACAGGCCACTTCGCTCGGTCAGTGATCGACGCACTGCCGGCCGTCGACTACCTGGCCACCGACATCTCGGCCGCGATGGTCGAGGCCACGTCGGCGCTGGGCGTGCCGTCGCGGCAGCTGCCCGGCGACGACCTCCCCTTCGCCGACGGCGCCTTCGACGGTGCCGTCGCGGCGTGGATGCTCTACCACGTGCCGGACCTCGACGGCACCCTCGCCGAGCTGCGGCGCGTGCTGCGCGACGGCGGCCGGCTCAGCGTCGCCACGAACGGCGAGGAGCACCTCGCCGACCTGCTGCGCGAGGCGGGCGGCGAGCCCCTCGTCACCCAGTTCACGGCCGAGAACGCCGAGGAGACGCTGTCGCGCCACTTCCAGCACGTGTCGCGCCGCGACGTCGAGACGCGCGCGACGTTCCCCGACCACGCGGCTGCCGTCGCGTACCTGTCGACCTTCGACGCCGACCTCGGGGCCGCCCTGCCGCCCTTCGAGGGCCCGCGCGCCTACACCGGGCGTTCGTGCATCCTCACCGCGCACTGACGTCGCCGGGCCGCGTGTCGGACGTCGGCGCGTCACGCCCTTTGTGAGCGCCGTACAAAGCGCGGGCGTCGGCGCGCCCTAGGCTGGCGCCGTGACCGACCGCCCCGTCCAGCCGAGCGACGCCACGACGCGCACCGTCGAACGCAGCGCCGGCGAGCTGTCGACGCTCGCCGCCCGGCGGATGGAGGAGAACCTCGGCTGGTACCGACGCCTCTCGGCCGAGGAGCGCTCGCAGGTGGGCCTCGTCGCGCAAGCGGGCATCTCCCAGTTCATCGCGTGGTTCCGTTCCGAAGGGCACGCACCGTCGGCCATCTCCATCTTCGCCAACGCGCCCCAGGAGCTGACCCGCTCGGTCAGCCTGCGCCAGACCCTCGACCTCGTGCGCACCGTCGTCGACGTCGTCGAGTCGCACGTCGAGAGCCTCGCCGGCCCGGGCGACGAGCAGCTGCTGCGTGAGTCGGTGCTGCGGTTCTCCCGCGACATCGCCTTTGCCGCGGCGGAGGTGTACGCCGGCGCGGCCGAGGCCCGCGGCGCCTGGGACGCCCGGCTCGAGGCTCTCGTCGTCGACGCCGTGCTCCGTGGCGAGGCCGACGAGTCGATGCAGTCGCGTGCCACGGCCCTCGGCTGGGGCGAGGTGTCGCACGTGACGTTCGTCGTCGGGACGACGCCGGAGGCACGCGCGAGCACGGTGCCGGCCGTCGACGAGCTGCGCCGGGCAGTGCGCAAGGAGGGCGTCGAGGCCCTCGTGCTCGTGCAGCGCACCCGGCTGATCGCCGTCGTCGGCGGCACCCGCGAGC
>JAEXXY010000396.1 GCA_023451855.1 Actinomycetes bacterium | reverse complement strand
AGCGTGTCCCGCGCGGTCGGGTGCAGGGGCCCGGCGGCGGCGTCGAGGAAGCGCCGCGCGGGGGGTGTGGCGGCCGTCCGACCGCCGTGTTCACCGACCTGCCCGGCGGGTCCAGGGTTCGTGCCCGGATCGTGACTGACCACGCTGCAACGTTAGCCGCACCCTGCCGGACAACCTCCGTGGCAGGGCGGTAGGGTTCGGGGATGTGGGCAGAGGCTGCCCGCGGACGGATGACGGGAAGCGCTCCAGTGGCGCGCCCCGGCGCGCACACGAACGGCAAGAAAGGTGCACCTGGTGCCTGAGCACGACGACACCCCGGCCATGCCGGCGGTGACCTCGGCAGGACGGGGACGCAGGGCGGTCCGGGTCGCGGCGGTGGCCGCGGTCTCCGGTCTCGCGCTGGCCGGCTGTCAGGGTCAGCTCTCCAACGGGTTCCTCCCGGAGGCGGTCTCCGACAGCGGCAAGACGGTCACCAGCCTCTGGGTCGGCAGCTGGATCGCCGTCCTCGCGGTCGGTGTCATCACGTGGGGCCTCATGCTCTACGCCGCCATCCGCTTCCGGAAGCGCAAGGGTGACGAGGCCCTCCCGGTCCAGCTGCGCTACAACGTGCCGATGGAGATGCTCTACACGGTCATCCCGGTCTTCATGGTGGCCGTGTTCTTCTGGTACACCGCGCGCGACGAGGCCGCGCTCATCGACACGACGAGCAAGAAGCCCGACCTGCAGATCAGCGTCGTCGCCAAGCAGTGGAGCTGGGACTTCAACTACATCGCGGCGAACGTCCACGAGAGCGGCGTCCACACCGAGCTCGACGGCACCACGGGCAAGCGCGCCCAGATGCCGGTGCTCTACCTGCCGGTCAACAAGCGGGTCCAGTTCATCCTCAACGCCCGTGACGTCATCCACAGCTTCTGGATCCCGTCGTTCATGATGAAGATGGACATGCTCCCGGGCAAGACGAACACCTTCGCGCTGACCCCGACGCAGACCGGCGAGTTCCAGGGCAAGTGCGCCGAGCTCTGTGGCGCCTACCACTCGCAGATGCTGTTCATGGTCAAGGTCGTCACCCAGGATGAGTACGACCAGCAGATGAAGCACCTCGCCGACATCGGCCAGAGCGGCCTCGTGCCCGTCGACGTCAGCCGAGAGCGCATGGTGCCCGCCGACGCCGACAAGATCCCCGCACCCGCTCGTACTGGGAGCAACCAATGACGTCCGCAACCCTCAACCGTGAGGCCTCGGTCCCGGCCGCCGCCCCGCGTCCGCGCCTCAAGGGCCAGACCTTCGTCAAGTGGGTCACGACGACCGACCACAAGGTCATCGGCAACCTCTACTTCATCACCTCGTTCATCTTCTTCCTTCTCGGCGGCGTCATGGCCCTGTTCATCCGGGCCGAGCTGTTCGCCCCGGGGCTGCAGGTCGTCGACAACCCCGAGCAGTTCAACCAGCTCTTCACGATGCACGGCACGATCATGCTGCTGCTCTTCGCGACGCCGCTCTTCGCCGGCTTCACGAACGCGCTCATGCCACTGCAGATCGGCGCCCCCGACGTCGCGTTCCCGCGCCTGAACATGTTCGCCTACTGGCTGTACCTGTTCGGTGGCCTCATCGCCTCGGCCGGCTTCTTCACGCCGCAGGGCGCCGCCGCGTTCGGCTGGTTCGCCTACGCGCCGCTGTCCGACGTGTCCTACAGCCCCGGCCTCGGTGGCGACCTCTGGGTCTTCGGCCTCGCGCTCGCCGGTTTCGGCACGATCCTCGGCGCCGTCAACTTCATCACGACGATCGTGTGCATGCGTGCGCCCGGCATGACGATGTTCCGGATGCCGATCTTCACGTGGACGGCGCTCATCACGTCGCTGCTCGTGCTCATCGTCTTCCCGATCCTCGCCGCAGCGCTGTTCGCCCTCGGTGGTGACCGACGCTTCGGGATGCACATCTTCGACGCCGAGAACGGCGGTGCCATGCTCTGGCAGCACCTGTTCTGGTTCTTCGGCCACCCCGAGGTGTACGTCATCGCGCTGCCGTTCTTCGGCATCATCAGCGAGGTCCTGCCGGTCTTCTCGCGCAAGCCGATCTTCGGCTACAAGACCCTCGTGTTCGCCACGATCGCCATCGCGGCCCTGTCGGCCAGCGTCTGGGCGCACCACATGTACGTCACCGGCCAGGTGCTCCTGCCGTTCTTCGCCGTCATGACGATGCTCATCGCGGTCCCGACGGGCGTGAAGTTCTTCAACTGGATCGGCACGATGTGGGGCGGCAAGGTCGTCATGGCCACGCCGATGCTGTGGGCGATGGGCTTCCTCGTCACGTTCCTCTTCGGCGGCCTGACCGGCATCATCCTGTCCAGCCCGGCGCTCGACTTCCACCTGTCCGACAGCTACTTCGTCGTGGCGCACTTCCACTACACCGTCTTCGGCACCGTGGTGTTCGCGATGTTCTCGGGCTTCTACTTCTGGTGGCCCAAGCTGACCGGCCGCATGCTCGACGAGAAGCTCGGCAAGATCCACTTCTGGATGCTCTTCATCGGCTTCCACACCACGTTCCTCATCCAGCACTGGCTCGGGATCGAGGGCATGGCCCGCCGCTACCCGGACTACCTGCCGGAGGAGGGCTTCCAGCCCGCGAACATCGTCTCGAGCTGTGGTGCGTTCCTGCTCGGCGCCTCGATGATCCCGTTCCTCTACAACGTCTGGAAGACCTGGCGGAAGGCTCCGCTCGTCGAGTCCGACGACCCGTGGGGCTACGGCGCCTCGCTCGAGTGGGCCACCTCGTGCCCGCCGCCGCGGCACAACTTCACGTCGCTGCCGCGCATCCGCTCGGAGCGCCCCGCGTTCGACCTGCACCACCCGGAGGCCGCCGCGGGCGTCCGTCCGGTGGCCGACCAGGGCACTCTCACCCAGGTGATGGGCCCGGCCGACGTCGAGCACGAGCCCACCCCCGCCCGTACCGACAAGCGTGAGGACTGACCGATGCGCGTCGAGACCAAGCTGCTGGTCTACCTGTTCATCTTCTTCGTCCCGGTCACGCTGATCTACGGGTTCTGGTCCAAGTGGGAGGAGCCCATCGGCGTCACCGCCCTGGTGCTCACCGGTGCCCTCTTCGCCCTGTCCGGGTTCTACTTCTGGATGACCGGCAAGAAGCTGCCGCTGCGTCCCGAGGACAACGCGAGCGGTGAGATCGAGGAGGCTGAGGGCAACTACGGCTACTTCGTCGCCAGCTCATGGACGCCGCTGTGGCTGGCCGGCTCGGGCGCGATCATGTTCGCCGGGCTCGCGGTCGGCTGGTGGCTGTTCATCATCGGCGTGTTCTTCGCGATCCCCGCGGTCGTCCTCTGGGTGTTCGAGTCCTTCTCGGGCGAGTACTCCATCTGAGGCGGACAGCCGTAGAGACCTGCAGACACCTGTAGACACCGGAACGGGCCCGGTCGCCACTGGCGACCGGGCCCGTTCGGCATCCCGAGGACCGGTCGTGCGCCGGGTCGTCGGGGCGTGTTCCGGGACCGGTCGGGACACCCGGACGCGAGGGACATGGCGAAGGACATGACGAAGGGGAGGGCGCAGGACCCTCCCCTTCGTGTTGGCCACGTGCGTCACGGACCCTCGGGTTCGCGGTGCGATCGTGTGGGAGAGAACATCCTCGCTTGCACCTCCATCCGATCGGTGGTCGGTCCTACGACGTTAGATCCTCCGGGCGGGGCCGTAAAGGGCAGGTGCCCCCGGGTGCGGGCAAAGTGTCCACCGCACGAGACAGCTCACCCCCAGCCGAGCTCGTGCAGCTGCTCGTCGTCGATGCCGAAGTGGTGGGCCACCTCGTGCACGACGGTGACGGCGATCTCCTCACGCAGCTCCTCGAGGTCGGAGCACATCCGTTCGAGGGGGCCCTTGAAGATCGTGATCCGGTCGGGCAGCGAGCCGGCCGACCACCACTCGCCACGCTCGGTCAGGGGCGTGCCCTCGTAGATCCCGAGCAGCTCGGGGTCGTGGGCGGGTGGTTCGTCCTCGACGAGGACCACGACGTTGTCCATGGCTCGGGCGAGGTCCTCGGGGATGGAGTCGAGGGCGTCGCCGACGGCCTGCTCGAACTCCGCCTCGGACAGCTGCTGCACGGCAGCAGTCTCGCACGGCGGGTGGCCCGCCCCCGTGGCCGCTCCGGTCGCTGATGCGGGCGTGGGCCCGTTCAGCCGAACGCGGGCCCGCTCACGCCCCGTGACGGCCCGTGGAGGGCTCAGGGCGCCTTGCACGGGCCGTCGCCGTGGTGGGTCGGGTATGCGGGAAGGGTGCCGGCGCAGGACGCCGCGTGGCGACGTCGGGCAGCCGGCGCCCTTGGCCCTCAGTTGCCGTCGCCGTCGCCCTCTTGTGGGGCCGGCGTCTGCGACACCGAGTCGGACCACGCTGCCTGGGCG
>JAEXXY010000356.1 GCA_023451855.1 Actinomycetes bacterium | reverse complement strand
CCACACGGTCGAGATCACCACCCCGACCGGACACCGCTACACCTCGACCTCCCCGCCCGTCCTGCCGCTGACGCCCGGGCCGCAGCCCCACGCGGTGCCAGCACCAGCACCGCCGGCGTCACCACCGCCGGCGTCACCACCGCCGGAGCCGGCGGCACCGACCACGATCATCGTCCTGGAGCTCTACCGACCCTCGAGGTTCGAGATCGAGCTGGCGAGCTGACCCGCCGCCGTACCGGCCGCCGCGTCGGAGGGGTCCTCGACGCGACGGCCGGGGCTCACGGCCGGAAGGTGAGCACGAGTGCCGCCCACGTGCCCGAGGTGGTGCCGTCGGCGCGGAAGGTCCCCGTCGAGGTCGGCAGCTGGTAGGCCCGGCCCAGGTTGGTGCTGCCCGTGGCCTGCGGGGTCAGCGGCGTCCAGGCGGAGGTCCACGTCGGGTTGCTCGACGAGGTGAAGGAGGCCACGGCCCCGAACACCACCTCACGAGCCGCCGTCGTCGCCTGGGTCACCCCGGACGAGAAGGACGAGCCGGAACCGGAAGCCGACGCCACGCGGTCGACCCGGGTGACTCCCTGCAGGTCGTCGGCCACCATCCGGTACTTCGAGGCCTTGGGGAAGGTCGCGGTGATCTTCGCCCCGGCCGCGAGCGGCTTGGTGGCCGGCGCGGTGAGGACCACGAGTCGGCCGGACGGGGCCGTCACCGAGCGGGCGAGCGTGTACGTGTTGCCCGCCGTGTCAGTGACGTTGACGGCGCCGTTGGAGTTGGCGACCACCTGCACGGTCACGACGATGAGGTGGTTCTGCTGGACGCTCGCGCCGGAACCGAGGGTGATGACGGTGCTGGACCCGGACGACGTCGACGCCGCCGTACCGATCGTGCCCACGAAGTCTGGCGGCGGTGCGGTCACGGTCACCGTGCGCTGCGCGGTGCTCGTGAGGCCCGATGCGTTCGTGACCGTCACGGTCACGGTGTAGCTGCCCGCGGTCGGGTAGGCGTGGGTGGCCGTCGGGGTCGCCGAGGCCGCCGTCGTCGTGCCGTCACCCCAGGCGAACCCGTAGGTCAGGGCCTGCCCCTGCGGGTCGGTGGAGGCCGACGCGTTGGCCGTGACCGTCACCGGTGCGGTGCCGCTGGACGGTGTCACCGCCAAGGACGCCGTGGGGGCCTGGGGTGCGGTCACCGTCACCTGACGTGACGCCGTCGTGCTCCGGCCGGAGGCGTTGGTCACGGTCACCGTCACCGTGCGGGTGCCGGCTGTCGTGTAGGTGTGCGTGGCCGTCGGGGTCGCCGAGGCGGGTGTCGTCGTGCCGTCACCCCACGCGAACCCGTAGGTCAGGGCCTGCCCCTGCGGGTCGGTCGAGGCCGACGCATCGGCCGTCACAGCGAGGGGCGCGAGGCCGCTCGACGGCGTGAGCGTGAGCGAGGCCGCGGGCGGCAGGACCGGCGGCGCGACGGTGACGCCCCTGCTGTCGGTGGCCATCAGGCCCGAGGCGTTCGTCACCGTGACGGTGACGGCGTAGTTCCCGGCCGTCGTGTAGGTGTGGCTGGCGGTCGCCGTCGACGATGCCGGCACGGTGGTGCCGTCACCGAAGTCGAAGGCGTACGAGAGTGCCTGTCCCTGTGGGTCTCTGGAGGCCGACGCGTCGGCCGTGACGGAGACGGGCGCCGTGCCGCTCGTCGGCGTCACCGACAGCGACGCCGTCGGTGGCTGCACGGGTGGCGGTGGTGCAGCGACCGTGACGGTCTTCTGGGACGTTGCGGTGAGCCCCGACGTGTTCGCCACGGTCATGGTGACGGTGTAGCTGCCCGGGGTCGTGTACGTGTGGCTCGCCGTGGCGGTCGGCGACGCGGGCACCGTGGTGCCGTCACCGAAGTCGAAGGCGTACGAGAGCGCCTGTCCCTGTGGGTCGCTCGAGCCCGACGCGTCGGCCGAGACGAGCACCGGCGCGGTGCCGCTCGACGGCGTCAGCGACAGGGAGGCCGTCGGCGGCTGGTGCGGTGGTGGTGGTGCCGACACCGTGACTGACCGCTGGTCGGTCGCCATCAGCCCCGAGGTGTTCGTGACGGTCACGGCGACCGTGTAGCTCCCGGCCGCGGTGAACGTGTGCTTCGCGGTTGCGGCCGCCGAGGCGGGCACGGTCGTGCCGTCACCGAAGTCGAACGCGTACGAGAGCGTCTGTGCCTGTGGGTCGCTCGAGGTCGACGCGTCGGCCGTCACGTCCAGGGGCGCGGTGCCGTTCGTCGGCGTGACGGCGAGCCTCGCGACCGGCGGCTGCACCGGTGGCGGTGGCGTCGTGACGGACACGGTCCGGGCGGCGCTGCTGCTGAGGCCCGACGCGCTGGTGACCGTGACGGTGACCGTGTAGCTGCCGGCGGCCGTGTAGGTGTGGCTCGCCGTGGCGCTGGCGGAGGCCGCCACGGTGGCGCCGTCACCGAAGTCGAACGCGTACGAGAGCGCCTGTCCCTGTGGGTCGCTCGATGCGGACGCGTCCGCCGTCATGGCCAGCGGTGCGTCGCCGCTCGCCGGCGTCACCGAGAGCGAGGCGGTGGGCGGCTGCACGACCGGAGGTGCCGTGACGGTCTCGGTGGCGGTGGTCGTGGTGCTCAGCCCGCTCGCGTTGCGGACCGTGACCTTCGCCGTGAACGTCCCGACGGCGGTGTAGACGTGCGAGGCCGTCGGCGAGGACTGTGCCGCCACCGTCGTGCCGTCACCGAAGTCGAAGGCGTACGTCAGGGCCTGGCCCTGCGGGTCGCTCGATGCCGACGCGTCGGCCCTGACCGACAGTGGCGCGACGCCGTTGCTCGGCGTCATGACGAGGCTCGCGGTCGGGGGCTGGACGGGCGGCGGCGGAGCGGCCACCGCCACCGAGCGGCTCGCGGTCCCGGTGAGGCCGGAGGTGTTCCGGGCCGTCACGGTCACGGTGTACGTGCCGGCGGCGTCGTAGGTGTGGCTCGCGACGGCACCGGGCTGCCCGCTCAGCGTCGTGCCGTCACCGAAGTCGAACGAGTAGCTGAGGGTCTGGCCCTGCGGGTCGTTCGAGCCGGATGCGTCGGCACTCACGAGCAGCGGGGCGCTGCCCGAGGTCGGCGTCAGCGTCAGCGCGGCGACCGGCTGCTGGACCGGCGGCGGCAGGTCGGGCTGGAACTCGTACGCGCCGAGGTCGTCGTAGAGCCGCGGACCTGCCGCGAAGGTGTTGGGGACGTTCGGGTCGCGCACGCGCGGGTAGCCGAGGATGTCGGTGGCCTGCTCGCCCGGCACGCCGCTGTCGCCGCGGTCGATGGCCGGGGAGCCCTCGCGCAGCGAGAGGTCCCACGTGCTCGTGTCGGCGAACTTCGGGTCGGCCTGGACGCCCGCGGCCTCCTGTCCCGACGCCGTGCGCATCGCGGCGAGGCTCGTGTACGTCGTGCCCCACGCGTACATGACGCCGGTCTTGCTGAGGTACACGAGGTTGTGGTCGACGAGCGTGCTGTTCTGGGCGCCGTCCCACACCCCGATGTTGCCGGCGCGGCGCGCACAGCTGATGCCTGCGTAGGCGGGGTAGACGGCGTTGTCGACGGCGATGTTGTTCGCGATCCGGTAGCTGCCCGACGTCGCCCCCTCGAGGTTGATGCCGCTCGTGCAGTTGCGGAACACGGTGTTGCCGACGATCGTGCCGCCGGTCACGTTGAGGTTGTCGATGCCGTGGTCGCCGTTGTTGTACGTGACGTTGAGGGTCACCAGGTTGTTGTTGGCGCCCGTGTAGAGCTGGATGCCGGTGTCCTCGTTGTCGTGGGTCACGTTGCCGGAGATGACGTTGCCCGGGCTCGTGACGTTGATGCCGTTGGCGTTGCGCTGCCAGCCCTGGGCGTTGAAGCTCGACTGGTTGTTCGTCACCGTGTTGCCCGTCGAGGTGCTCGTGACGTAGATGCCGGTGTCGCTGTTGTGGTTGGTGTTGTTGTCGGCGACGAGCGAGTTGTTCGTCGTGCGGATGCTGATGCCGGGGGCCGTGGCGCTCTGGGCCTGACGACCCGCGTTGGTCACGGTGTTGCCGCGGACGGTGATGTGGTCGCTCTTCGTGACGTAGACGCCGTCGCCCGTCGTGCCCGTGAACGTGAGGTTGGACAGGGAGATGTAGCTGCGCGCCGAGATGTAGGCGCCGTTCGCCACGCCGGTGCCGATGACAGGGTTGCGGCCCGGCCAGCTCGTGATGGTGATCGGGGCGCTGGCCGTGCCCGACGCGGACGGCTTGATCGTCTCCGCGTAGGTGCCGTCGCCGATGTAGAGGGCGTTGCCGGCCTGCAGCCGGCTGACGCCCTTGGTGATGGTGCAGAACGGCGCGCTCGAGGTGCCGTTGCCGGAGTCGCTGCACACCGGGCTCGTCTTGTCGACGTAGAAGTCGGTGGCGACCGGGAGCACCGGCGGCGTGCCGATGACGTACTCGTCGATGACGCTGCCCGCCGTGCACGTCATGTCCTCCTTGGACGCCGACGAGTCGCAGACCGCCTGCAGCTTGAGGCCGGTCGGGCCGACGTCGACGCGCAGGTGCGACAGGTGCATGGCCCGGAACGCCGTGCGTGGGTCGGTGCTCGTCCACGGAGTCTCGAGCGAGGACGGCGCGCCCACGGTGACGTGCGTGACGCCCTGGATCGGCTGGAAGCGCTCGTAGTCGTGCGAGTGGCCGTTGATGTTGAGGACGTACTTGCTGTAGGTCTGCCCGAACCCGTCGAGGATCGAGGCGATCCCGGCCTCGCCCGGGTGGTAGCCGGTCGAGTAGGGCGGACGGTGACCGTAGGTGACGATGTACTGGATGTTCGGGTCGTCCTGCGCCTGCCGCATCAGCGGTCCGGCCTTGGACTGCCAGTCGCTCCAGGCGCCCGTCCACGGCTCCGGGTAGGCGATGAACCGCACGGGCCCGGCGTCGAACCAGCCCCAGTCGTTGCCGCCGGCCGAGATCGCCGGCGAGCCGGGCGACGCGGCGGCGTGCGGCATGAGGAGGCGCCCCTTGTAGTTGCGCAGGTCGTCCGAGCCGGCGACGTCGTACTCGTGGTTGCCCCAGGCCGGCATGTACGCGGCGCGGGTGCTCCACCGCATGACGTCGTTGAAGTGCTGGCTGATGGCCGCCATCGACGTGCCGTTGGCATAGGTCAGGTCGCCGACCATGAGGACGAACGAGGGGTCGTCGGCGGTGATGTTGTCGAGCGTCGCGCCGAGCTTGGAGAAGTTGACGGTGTCCCCGACATCGCCGATGGCGTCGAACCGGTAGGTCGAGGTCGGTGGCGCGTGGAAGGTGTAGTCGGGGCCGCCCCCGATGGAGTAGTGGTAGGTCGTTCCCGGGACGAGGCCGCCGAGCTCGAGCTGCCAGAAGGGGCCGGGGGAGTCCCACGGCGTCCATGCAGGCGCGACGCCCGTGGCGGTCTGCCCGTAGGAGGTCGTCGTGCCCCACCGGACGTCGTTGGCCGTGCCGTGCCAGTCGATGGCGACCGACGTCGACCCGGTGAAGGTGTAGTGCACCTGGTCGGTCGGGGTGTCGGCCCAGCCCGGGGAGGCGGGCGCGCCGACGAGCAGCGCCAGCGCCGCGACGATCGCCGGCGGAAGGATGCGGGCCAGCCACCGGACGCGTCGGTGCGGGCTACGTGCAGAAGACAGCGGCGACCCCATGTTCATGGATCGACGCTAGGGACGGGCCCCTGGCCGGTCGACCAGCCTGCGGCGTACCGCCGCCTACGTCATCGGGTGTAGCCCCTCAGACCCAGCTGGGGAACCACATCCGCGCCTGCCACTCCGACAGCGGGATGACGTCGGCGACGTAGATCGGCAGGAAGAACGCGAAGAGGGCCATCGTCAGCAGGACGAACCCGCCGATGACACCGAGGCCGACGCGTCGACGCGTCACGGACGCCTCGCGCCCACCCATGACCATCCCGAGGACGTAGACGCAGGCGAGCACGACCCACGGCACGAAAGCGACCTCGTAGAAGGAGTAGATCGTGCGGTTGCCGAGGAGGAACCACGGCAGGTATCCGGCGAAGAGACCGCAGAGGATCGCCCCCGCGCGCCAGTCGCGGCGCAGCGCCCACATGAACAGCAGGACGAAGATCGCCAGCGTCGCGGTCCACCAGATCGAGACGGTGCCGATCGAGGTGATCGCCTTGCTGCACTGGTCGACGAGGCAGCCGTCCGCGCCCTTCTTGGGCCCCTCGTAGAAGAACGACGTGGGCCGCCCCTGGATGAGCCAGGACCACGGGTTGGTCTGGTACGGGTGCGAGGACGTGATCGCCTGCGTCGAGGCGTACATCTGCTGGTGGTAGGCCCACAGCGAGCGCCACCAGTCGGGCAGCCAGGCATGGCGCGTGTCGGGGTTGGTCGCCGCCCACGTGCGGAACGACCCACCCCGGGTCAGGATCCAGCCGGTCCAGCTGGCCACGTAGGTGGCGACGGCCGTGCCGACGATCTGGACGAAGGCGAAGGGCCCGTCGTTGACGAGGGTGCCCGAGGCCCAGCCGCGCACGCCCGCGGCCCGGCGTGCCCCGAGGTCCCAGAGGACCGTGAGCAGGCCGAACGCGACGACGAAGTAGAGGCCCGACCACTTGGTGCCGGCCGAGAGCCCGAGCATGACGCCGGCCACCCAGCGCCACGGACGCCAGCCCAGCCACGGCCCGAGTCGAGAGATCGACGCGCGGGGCCGGTCGCCGACCGCGCGGGCCAGGACCTCGCGGGTCCGGTCGCGGTCGATGAGCAGGGCCCCGAACGCGGCGAGGCCGAAGAACATGACGAAGATGTCGAGCAGGCCCGTGCGGGAGTGGACGAAGTGGTGGCCCTCGAAGGCCAGCAGGGCGGCGGCGACGGTGCCGAGCAGGTCGGAGCGGAAGAGGCGCCGCGCGATGCGCCCGAGCATGAAGATCGAGATCGTGCCGGCGAGGGCGACCGCGAACCGCCAGCCGAAGGAGTTGAGGATGCCGAAGGGCATCTCGCCCCAGCCGATGAGCCACTTGCCGACGGGAGGGTGCACGACGAAGTCGCCCTCGGTGCCGTAGATCATCGGGTCGTTGGCGGTGAAGTGCTGGTCGACCTGGTTGGCCTGCTGCAGCACCTCGTCGTTCTTCATCTCGAACCAGTACAGGACCATCGACCAGCCCTGCTTGACGTAGTACGTCTCGTCGAAGACGAGCTGGTGCGGCGCCCCGACGTGCCAGAAGCGCATGAAGCCGCCGACGAGGGTGAAGAACAGGGGGCCGGCCCAGCCCAGCCACGCGATGCGCCCGGCGACCCGACGCGTCAGGCGGAGGTCGTCGGCGGGGTCCCCGAGCAGGCGGACGCGCACCTGTCGGGTCGAGTTCATGCGCGCCATCGTATGCAGTGCGGCTGCGCGCCTCAGAGGGAGACGCCGCGGGCGCGCAGCAGCGAGTAGCCGAGGAAGGCGACGACGTCGAGGATCGTGTGGCAGACGACGAGGGGCATGACGCGTCGGGTCCGGACGAACACGAGCCCGAGGATGAGCCCCATGGCGATGTTGCCGACGAAGCCGCCGAAGCCCTGGTACAGGTGGTAGGAGCCGCGGACCAGCGCCGACAGGGCGATGACGACGGGCCAGGCCCAGCCGGACTGCCGCCAGCGGGTGAAGAGGTAGCCGACCATGACGACCTCCTCGAGCAGCGCGTTGCCGACCGCGGCGAGGACGAGCACCGGCACGGTCCACCACGCGGCCTCGAGGTTGGCGGCGGAGACGTTCGTGTTGACGCCGAGGGCGCGGGCCAGCAGGTAGAGGCCGAGCCCGGGTATCCCGATGACGGCGGCGAGGCCGACGCCGCGGAGCAGGTCGCGGCCGGGCTCGGTGCGGTCGAGGCCGACGAAGCGCCCGGCCCGCACCTCGGTCGACGGCCGCCGCACGTGGTTCAGCAGGTAGAGGGCGAGCAGCACCGGCACAAGGGGCAGCAGGATGTTGGCCAGCTGGTAGGCGAGGTCGAGCCAGGGCCGGTCGGGCGTCGCGGACTGGTTCATCGCCGTCGTCTGCTGGGACAGGGGGACGGCCCGGGTCAGCTTCTCGACGATCGAGAGCACGGCGTACACGGCGGAGGAGCCGAGGCTGACGCCGAGGACGAGGAGCGTCTCGCCGCGCAGGGACCGCCGCGCGGCGGGGTCGTCGACCAGCACCGGGTCCCACGGTGAGGGACGCGAGAGGAACCGCGCCAGGGCACCGGTGGACGACATGCCGTCACTGTAGCCATCGTGGGTACGTTTGACAGGTGTCGTTGCTCTCCGGCTGGCGGCGCGGCGAGCACGCCGCGGACGGCTTCGCCTACCCCGTCTACGAGCGGGGCGCCGGGCCCGGCATCGTCCTCGTGCACGAGAGTCCCGGCCTGACGCCGGAGGTCATCGAGCTCGGCGACGAGCTCGTCGAGGACGGGTTCACCGTGGCGATGCCGCACCTGTTCGGCTCCTCCCACGCGCACCCGCGCACGTGGGAGGCCGTGCGCGTCGTGCCGCGGCTCTGTGTCACCCGTGAGTTCACGATGGTCGCCACCGGGCGGACGGCCCCGCTCGCGGGCTGGCTGCGCAGCCTCGCGCGCGAGCTGCACGGACGCGTCGGGGGCCCGGGCGTGGGGGCGCTCGGCATGTGCGTCACGGGTGGCTTCGCGTTGGCGATGATGGTCGACCCCGTCGTCGTGGCACCGGTCGTCGCCCAGCCGGCGACGCCGTTGCCCCTCGGCGCCCGGAGGGCCGCCGACGTCAACCTCGACGCGGCCGACCTCGAGGTCGTGCGGCGCCGCGTGGCGTCGGGCTGCCCCGTGCTCGGCCTGCGCTACCGCGACGACTGGGTCACCGGCACCCGCTTCGACACGCTGCGGCGCGAGCTCGGCGACGGGTTCCTCGCCGTCGAGCTCGACGGGCACGGCCACTCCACCCTGACCGACCACCGGCACCCCGAGGCCGTCGATGCCGTGCGCTCCTTCTTCCGGGAGCGGCTCCTCGAAGCCCCCTGAGCGACGGGACGATCCGGATACAACGGACACCTTCACCGATCCCCGCACGAACAGCCCCTGTCCGGCCCTACGCTGCCCCTGCGCCGGACATCGCCGGCGGCTCGGGGGAGTCCGTCGTCGAAGGGCTTATCCATGAGGAAGAGAGTTCTGGCGGTCCCGGCAGGGGTGCTTGCGATCGCCCTGACCCTCGGGTCGTACTCCACGGCGGCCTCGGCCGTCACCGCGGCGCCCGGCAAGGGGAACGGCGCCCAGCAGGGCCGGGACAACCCGGCCCATCCGCTCGGCAAGAAGCAGGACTCCTTGCGTACCAAGGGTGTCCAGATGAAGCTGTCCGGCAAGGTGCCGGCCGATGCCAAGGTCGCGAAGGTGGCGGGCGGTCAGTACGTCGAGCTGGCACGTGAGGGTGAGGACTCGATCTGGACCGTGACGGGGGAGTTCGGCACGCAGTCGAGCGCGACCTACGGGGGCCTGCCCGGACCGGTGCACAACCAGATCCCGCAGCCCGACCGGTCGGTCGACAACACGACGATCTGGGCGCCGGACTTCTCCAGCGACTACTACGAGAAGCTCCTCTTCTCCGACACCGCCGGTGACGTCTCCATGCGCAACTTCTACAAGGAGCAGAGCTCGAACCGGTACACGGTGAACGGCGAGGTGACCGACTGGGTCCAGGTGCCGTTCAACGCCGCGTACTACGGCTCGAACTACTGCGGTGGCATCACGTGCGCCCGTACGTGGCTGTTCGTCCGTGACTCCGTGAACGCTTGGTACACCAGGGAGCTCGCGAGCGGCAAGACCGACGCACAGATCGCCCAGGAGCTCGCGAAGTACGACGTCTGGGACCGCTACGACTACGACCGCGACGGCAACTTCAACGAGCCCGACGGCTACATCGACCACTTCCAGTCGATCCACGCCGGCGAGGGCGAGGAGACCGGTGGCGGGGCGTACGGCACCGACGCGATCTGGTCGCACCGCTGGTACGCCTTCTACAACAACATCGGGGCCACCGGACCGGACTTCAACAAGGCCGGCGGCGTGCGCATCGGCACGAGCAACCTCTGGATCGGCGACTACACCGTCGAGCCCGAGAACGGCGGCGTCGGCGTCTTCGCGCACGAGTTCGGCCACGACCTCGGCCTGCCCGACCTCTACGACACCTCCGGCAACACCGGCGGCGCGGAGAACTCGACCGGTTTCTGGACGCTCTACTCTTCCGGGTCCTACGGAAGCAGCGGTCGTCCCGAGGACGGTATCGGCAGCGAGCCGATCCCGATGTCGGCCTACGAGAAGATCTTCCTCGGCTGGTCGAACTACACGGTCGTGCCCTACGGCAAGAAGGCCTCGGTCAAGCTCGGTCCGGCCTCGGCCAACACCAAGCAGGCCCAGCAGGTCGTCACGCTGCTGCCCGACAAGGCCGTCACGACCGACATCGGTGCGCCCTACGCGGGCTCGTACTTCTACCACTCGGGGTCCGGCAACGACCTCGACACGACGATGACGAAGTCGGTGACCCTCCCGGCCGGCACGGTCTCGCTGTCGGCCAAGGCGCGCTATGACATCGAGCAGGACTGGGACTACGCCTACGTCACGGTCGACGGCCAGCCGGTGGCGACCAACCTCTCGACGGCGACCGACCCGAACGGGCAGAACTTCGGCAACGGCATCACCGGCTCGTCCGGCGGCGCATGGGTCGACCTCACGGCCGACCTTTCCGCGTACGCCGGCCGGACGGTGACCCTCGGTTTCCGGTACTGGACCGACGGAGCCGTGGCGCCGGCCGGGTTCGGCGTCGACGACGTGGCCGTGACGGGACAGCCCCTCGACGGTGCCGAGTCCGACACCGGCTGGACGCTGTCCGGGTTCTCGCGCACGACCGGTTCGGTGACGAAGTCCTACTTCAACGCCTACTTCGCCGAGCTGCGCAACTACCAGGGCTACGACCGGGGCCTGCGCACCGGGCCCTACAACTTCGGGTTCCTCGACAACCCGAACCTTCAGAACCAGGTCGAGCACTTCCCGTACCAGGACGGCCTGCTTGTCTGGTACTACGACACCTCGTTCGCCGACAACAACGTCGGCGACGCGTGTCTCGCGGGCCGCTGCGGCGGCCTGTACCTGCCGGTCGACGCCCACCCCGGGCTGCTCCTCCGGCCCGACAACGGCAAGGTGTGGCGCCCGCGCGTCCAGTCCTACGACTCGACCTTCGGGCTCGAGCCGACCGACCGGATCACCTTGCACGCCAGCTCGATCGGGCAGACCTACGGCGGCCTGCCAGCCAACCCGCTGTTCGACGACACGAAGAGCTACTGGGTCGCCCCTGACGCGTCGACGGGCAACCTCGGCTGGTCGAGCGTCCAGGTGCCCAGGACGGGGACGAAGATCCGGGTCGTGTCGACGTCGTCGCAGGGCTCGTTCATGCAGGTGAGCGTCAACCAGTGACGGGCTGACGCGTCCCGCACGAGGGCGGAGGGGCGGACGGCGAGCGCCGGCCGCCCCTCCGTCGTGTGCGGGGCGTGGACGACGCGGCTTCTCCTGACGGACGTCGCCCTGCCGGGGCGTGGTCCACAGGCAGCGGGGGACAACCTGTGCACATCCGCCCGGAGCGTGTGGACGATGGGGGCCTGGCTGTGGACGACACGCCGCACGTTTGTGGACGTGGACTTTCTTTGGCGAAAGTGCTTGTGGCGCAGCGTCGGACGGGATAGAAATCTCTCACGCACTCCCCTCGGGGAGAGCGGGACGGAACGGGGACGACGGTCCACACGGTGGGGCAACCCACTGCGACAGCCGGGTGACGAGGCTGTCGGGACCGCATGAACCGATTCGTCGGCCGGGAGCGTCACCAACGACCGGTCACACCAGAAGGGCCCTTGGGACTCATACTTCCAAGGGCCCTTCGCCTGTCCTGGCTCCTGGAGCGACTCGAGTCAGGCCTGGGTCGTCACCGGCGCACGCCAGGGCTTGAGCCACGGCGTCTCGGGCCAGCCCTCACGCCCGGCGACGAGCTCGTACATCGTCGCCCCGTCGATCGACTCGCGGACGATGTCGGCGTGGCCCGCGTGCCGGGCCAGCTCCTCGACGAGGTGGAGCGCCACCCAGCGCACCGACCACGCCGCGATGTCGCGGGGGAACCACGGCGCGTCGCGGGGCACCGGCACGGCGGCGTCGAGGTCGGCGGTGCGCAGCACCTCACGGGTCACCTCGCCCTGCGCTGCGAGGGCGGCAAGGAGCGACTCGAGGGTGTCGGTGTCGGTGACCCGGAAGTCCTCGCCCCACGCCCGCGCCTGCTCCTCGACGGACGCGTCGGGCGGCGTCGGGGCCTGCGGGGCCGCGGCCATCCGCTCGGTCCAGCCGCGCTCGCACGTCGTGACGTGCTTGACGAGCCCGCCGATCGACAGCGTGCCGGCGGTGGGGGTCAGGCGGATCTGCTCCTCGGTCAGGCCGTACGCGGCGGCGGCGAAGGCGTCGCGCTGCTGGTCGAGGTAGGCGATGAGGCCGTCGCGCTCGTCGGCGACGGGTGGGACCTGTGCGGGCATCGGGAGCTCCTTCTCGGCGGGGTGGAGAGTTCGTCAGGGGTGGGTCGGTTCAGGGGTTCGGACCGCTCAGGCGCCGCGGTGGGCCCAGAGGTCGCGCAGCAGGGCGATCTCGGCGCCGTGGTGGATCAGCTCGCGGTTGATGTGGAGCACGAGCGTGGCCCGCGACGCGTCGGCGAACGGCCCCTCCGCCGGACCGCACGGCTCGGCGAGACCGTCGACGCCCCAGCTGCGCACGCCGTCGAACCATGCGGCGTACGCGCGGTCGAGCTGGACGAGCGCCTCGTCGGCGGTCGCGGCGTAGTCGAAGGTGAAGTAGTCGGCCTCGGGGGCGCCGAAGTGGTGGTGGGCGCGTGCGCCGAGGACCCCGACGATGATGTGGGCCAGCCGCCACGCGATCGTCGTCACGGGTGTCGGGTCGGGGGCGGGGTAGGCCCAGTCGATGGTCATCTCGCCGGCGCCGCCCTGGATCTCGGTGCTGCCCTCGCCGCGGCGGTGGACGTTCCACGCGCCCGGGGTCGGCTCCCAGAGGTACTCCTCGTCGGTGAGCCCCTCGAACCGGGCGCGCAGCTGGTGCTGCCAGTGCCAGTCGGCCTGCTCGACGAGGGTCTGGTTCCAGTCGATGGCGGTGCGTGTCGTCTGTGTCATGAGTCGATCGTCGCAGCCATATAGGACAGGTTCTGTCCGCTGAGGGTGGCAGACTCACGGCATGTCCACGAGCAGCGACGGCACCGGCACGACGGCTCGCGTGCTCCGGTTGCTCGACCTGCTCCAGAGCCGGCCGGTGTGGAGCGGCACCGAGCTGGCCGAGCGCCTCGGCGTCACGACCCGCAGCGTGCGGCGCGACGTCGAGCGGCTCCGCGGGCTCGGCTACCCCGTCAACGCGGCGCACGGTTCGGGCGGGGGCTACCAGCTGGGCGCCGGTCGACGGCTCCCGCCCCTGCTGCTCGACGACGACGAGGCCGTGGCCATCGCCGTGTGCCTGCGCCTCGCGGCCGGCGGCACCGTCGAAGGGCTCGGTGAGGCCGCGGTCCGCACGATGGCCAAGCTCGACCAGGTGCTGCCGGCGCGGCTGCGTTCGCAGGTCGAGGCCATCCACGAGGCCACCGTGACGCTCGACGGCAGCACGTCACCCGTCGACGCGTCGACGCTCCTCGTGCTCGCGCGCGCGTGCCGCGAGACCGAGCGGGTCACCTTCGCCTACGACGGCCCGCGCGGCGCGGGCGAGCGCCGCGTCGAGCCCTACCGTCTCGTCGCGACCGGCCGCCGCTGGTACCTGCTCGCCTACGACCTCGACCGGCAGGACTGGCGCACCTTCCGGCTCGACCGGATCAGCGGGGCGCAGTCGCGCGGCTGGCGCTTCCGGCCGCGCGCCGACGCCCCCGACGCCGCCGAGCACGTGCGCCGGTCGATCTCCCGCGACGCCTACGACCACGTCTGCCGCGTCCGCATCCACGCAGAGAAGTCCGTCGTGGAGCAGCAGGTCCCGCCGTCGGTCGGCACCGTGACGTCCGACGGGCCGTCGCACTGCATCTTCGAGGCGGGCGGCAACCACCTCGGCTGGATGGCGATGCACCTCGGCGTGCTCCCGTGGGAGATGACGGTGCTCGACCCTCCCGAGCTGCGCGACATCATGCGCGCGCAGGCCGAGCGCCTGCTGCGCGCCGCGAACGCCGACCCCGGCTGAGCCCGCCGACCCCGCTTGACGCGTCAGCCGGTGTTGCGCAGGCCCGCCGCGATGCCGTTGATCGTCAGCAGCAGCGCGCGCTGGACGTCCTCGTCGGGCTCGACGTCGTCGGGCACGGCGCGCGACCGCGCGAGCAGCGAGGTCTGCAGGGCGTGCAGGGGAGCGAGGTAGCTGTCGCGCAGCGCCAGCGTGCGGCGCAGCACCGGGGCCGACTCGAGCAGCTCGTCCTGCTCGGTGACCCGCAGCACCTCCTCGACGGTTCGGGCGTGCTCCTCGCGGATCGTGTCGAAGATCCCCGCGACCTCGCCGGGCACGAGGGCGCGCACGTAGCCGGCGGCGATGTCGAGGTCGGTCTTGGCCAGCGTCATCTGGACGTTGGACAGGAAGGTGCGGAAGAAGGCCCACGAGCCGTACATCTCGCGCAGCGTCTTCTCGCGGCCGTCCTCGCGGGCGGCGGCGAGGCCGGAGCCGACACCGAACCAGCCGGGCAGGATGATCCGCGACTGCGTCCAGCCGAACACCCACGGGATGGCTCGCAGGTCCTCCAGGCCACCCTCGCCGCCTGGACGCTTCGACGGGCGCGAGCCGATGTTCATCTTGCCGAGCTCGTCGACCGGCGTGGCCGACACGAAGAACGGCACGAGCCCGGGGTCGCGCACGAGCGCACGGTAGGCGTCCTGACCGCGACCGGCGACGAGGTCCATCGTGCCGTTCCAGCCGTCGAGGACGTCCTGCGGCAGCAGCGAGCGGCGGTGCAGGGCCGAGGCCTCGAGCACCGCGGCGAGGGCCACCTCGAGGTTGAAGCGGGCCAGGCCGGGCAGCGTGTACTTGTCGCTGATGACCTCACCCTGCTCGGTGATCTTGATCGGGCCGTCGAGGCTGCCGTAGGGCTGCGACAGGATCGCCTCGCCGGTGGGGCCGCCGCCGCGACCGACCGAGCCGCCGCGTCCGTGGAAGAGCCGCAGCACGACGCCGTGGCGTCGGGCCACGTCACGCAACGCCCGCTGCGCGCGGTGGATCTGCCACTGCGACGCGGCGATTCCCGCGTCCTTGGACGAGTCGGAGTAGCCGAGCATGATCTCCTGCACGTCACCGCGCGCGGCCACGACGCGTCGGTAGGACGCGTCGGACAGCAGCGCGTCGAGCAGCGGGCCGGCGGCCTCGAGCTCGGCGACGGTCTCGAAGAGGGGTGCGAACCCGATGCGCGCCGTGGCCGGGTCGGTGTCGCTGCCGGTGTCGACGAGCCCCGCCTCGCGGGCCAGCACGACGACGGCGAAGAGGTCGTCGACGTCGTGGGTCATCGACACGATGTAGGTCTCGATGCACTCGTCGCCGTACGTGTCGAGCGCCCGGCCGATCGCCGTCATGAGCGACAGCGACGCCGACGCGGCCTCGCCGAGGTCGTGGGCCCCGACGCCGGTGAGCGGGCGGCGAGAGGCCATCTCGCGGGAGAGCACCTCGATGCGGGCCGGGTGGTCGAGCTCGCCGTAGGGCGTGGGCAGCTCGCCGAGGCGGTCGTACAGCTCGGCGAGGGCGGCGTGGTGCTTGGCGCTGTGCTCGCGCACGTCGAGGGTCGCCAGGCCCGTGCCGGTGGCGACCGCAGCGCGGATGAGCCGCAGGATCGCGCCGTCGGCGGTCAGCGTGTCGCCGCCGGCCAGCATCGAGTCGCGGATGAGGACGAGGTCGGCGAGCAGCTCGTCGAAGGTCGCGTAGTCGCGGCCGGGCTCGTGGGCCGTGCCGCGGGCCAGCCGGTCGCGGGTGCGGAGCAAGCGGACCCGGACGAAGCTGAGCTTGAGCCGGTAGGGCTCCTCGGCGTTGAGCCGTCGCACGGTGTCGTAGGTGACGGGCAGTGCCTTGGCGTCGCGTTCGATGCTCTCGCGCAGGGCGTCGGTGACCTGGACGAACCGCGTCGAGCTCGACAGCTCGTGGAGCATGTGGTCGAGCTTCTCGACGAGCTCGCTCAGGCCGGCGTCGTGCTGCAGGCCGATGACCTCGAGGGTGACGGCGGGCGTGACGTTGGGGTTGCCGTCGCGGTCGCCGCCGGCCCAGGCGCCGAAGCGCAGGGGTCGGGCCGACGCCGGCAGCTCGACGCCGATACCGGCCAGGGTGCGGTCGAGCTCGGCGAGCAGGTCGGGCACGACCTGGCCGGCGAGGAACCGGAGGGTGTGCATCGCGGTGCGGGCCTCGTCGGTCGGCTCGGGCCGCACGATCCGCAGCTCGTCGGTCTGCCAAAGCATGTCGACGAGCTCGGCGAGGCGGCGCTCGGCGCGCGGGCCCTCGGTGGCGGGGCGGCGCGGGTCCTCCAGCTCGGTGACGGTGACGGCGATGCGACGCATGAGGTTGAGGACGGTGCGCCGCGTCGCCTCGGTCGGGTGGGCCGTGAAGACGGGGCGGTACTCGAGGCGGGCGAGCACGTCGTCGAGCTGCTCGCGCTCGAGGCTGCCGGCCTCGAGCGCCTCGCCGATGCGCCGGACCGTCGCGGCGAGCGGGCCCTCGTCGACGGCGCTCAGCTCCTGCCACCGGTGCAGCTGCTCGGTGACGTTGACGAGCTGGAAGTAGGCGGTGAAGGCGCGCGCGAGCACGACCGCGGTCGAGGCGTCGACGCCCTCGAGCACCGCGCGCAGCTCGTCGTCCTCGGGCTGGCGGGCCAGGCCGCGGACCTGCTCGACGAGCGCGAGCAGCTCGGGGCCCTCGTGGCGGGTCAGCGCCTCGCCGAGAAGGGTGCCGAGCTGGCGCACCGAGGCCCGGAGCGCGGCGTGCTGCTGCGCCGAGGAGACGCCGGCGGCGAACGTCGCGACGTTCGGCTCGCGTCGGTCGGCCTCGAGGAGCTGCTCGGTGGTGGCCCGGTCCTGGGT
>JAEXXY010000212.1 GCA_023451855.1 Actinomycetes bacterium | reverse complement strand
GGACAGCGCCGCGCCGACGGCGAAGACGGCCCACCCGGCCGCCGCGACCGGCCCCATGATGGCGCCGGCGCGCTCCTCGCCGCCGACGAGCTCGGCCAGGCGGATCGGCTGGAAGGTCTCGAAGACGATCATCGCGACCGACCAGAACACCTCGACGAGGACGATCCCGCGCAGCACCCGGTTGGCGCGCAGCATGCCGAGGCCTTCGAGGACGACGACCGGCGCCTCCCGTGTCGAGGCGATCGCGCGACGCAGGCCGGTGCCGTCGACGTGCTCGCTGGAGGGTGGCTCGCGCAGCAGTGCGAGCACGGCGACGAGGTGCACGACGTTGAGGGCGACGAACGCGGCGACGGGCAGCACGAGCGCCGACGCGCCGGCGACGGGGTGCCACCACACGAGCGCGCCCGACAGGAGCGCCCCGGCGGCGATGCTGCCGCCGAGGACGGTGCCCTGGGCGGCGAGCGCGTCGTCCACGTCGGCGCCCGGGGTGCTGGCGTGGACCGTGTCGACGAACCACGCCTCGAGCGGGCCGGAGTCGAGGGCGCGGAAGACGCCGGTGAGGACCGCGGCGAGCAGGAACATCCAGTACGTGTGGGCGGCCAGCAGCAACGCGCTCGCGACGAGGTTGACGACCGCCGACACGACGAAGACCGGCTTGCGGCCGAACGCGTCGGCGAAGCCACTCGTCGGCAGCTCGAGCAGGAAGATCGTCAGCCCGGCGGCCGAGGAGGCCGTCATGGCCTGGGCCACGGTGAGGCCGCGCTCGAGCTGCCACAAGGTCAGCAGGCCGACGACGAGGCCGACGGGGAACCAGCGGGTCAGGGTCAGCGCCAGGAAGACGCGTCGGGCGGCGGTGGGGGACAGCACCGCCTGGCGGGCGGGGGTCATCGACGGCCGCGCTCGGTCGACGCGTCGCCGCTCGTGCCGCCGGGCGGCCGGTCGAGGTCGATGGGGTAGGCGAAGGCGTAGACGGCGACGCGGCGGGCGCTCGGGTTGCCCTGGCCGACGCGCCGGTAGCGCTCGATGAGGTCCCACATCTCCTCGCGCAGCTCCTCGAGCGCCTCCGGCGTGACGAGCACCCCGGCGTCGCTCGAGCCGCAGGCGTCCTGCCAGGCGGGGGGCCAGGTCATCGACACGTCGAGCCAGCGGTCGTACTGCTCGGAGAAGTGCCGCGCGTAGTCGCGGGTCAGCCAGTTCAGGGCGGTCTCGGAGTCCTCGTCGCCCTCAAAGTCGCTCGGGTGCCAGGAGTGGAACTCCGAGCCGGCGCGCCAGAGACGTCGCTTGCCCTCGCCGTCGCCGGTGTCCTCGACGAGGCCGACCGACTCCAGCTTGCGCAGGTGGTAGCTGGTGGCGCCCGAGTTGGTGCCGAGCGCGTTGGCGAGGTCGGTGGCCGTGGCCGGACCGCTGCGGCGCAGCGCTCCGAGGAGGCGGGAGCGCAGGGGGTGGGCCAGGACCCGGAGGCTCTCCGGGGTGAGCCAGATGTTGTCCGGCGTCGGGGGGTGTGCAGCCATAGTGTGCACACTACCTTTGCACATTCTGTTTGCACAAGATTTCTGCACGAGGTGGTCAGGGGTGCATCGCCGCAGGTCAGAGGGCGTTCAAGGGGGTCGGTGCGACGATTTGGCCATGAGCCGCCCGCTCCGTAAACTGGATGACTGTTGTGCCGAACCGGCAGGGCGAGGCCCCGGACGCCCGCGCGATCAGCGCGGAGGGTCCGAGCCACACGCATCGGACCGGCGCGGGTCATCGCCCCGGCGGCACGCATCCATCGTTTGAAGCGAGAAGGCAGACTCCATTGCGTACGTACACCCCGAAGCCCGGCGAGGTCACTCGCACGTGGCACGTCATCGACGCGACCGACGTCGTGCTCGGTCGCCTCGCGAGCCAGGCTGCGATCCTGCTCCGGGGCAAGCACAAGCCGCAGTTCGCGCCGCACGTCGACACCGGTGACTTCGTCATCATCATCAACGCCGACAAGGTGGCCCTCACCGGCGCCAAGCTCGAGCAGAAGAAGGCCTACCGCCACTCGGGCTTCCCGGGCGGCCTGCGCTCCACGTCCTACACCGAGCTGCTCGCCAAGAGCCCGGAGAAGGCCGTCGAGAAGGCGATCCGGGGCATGCTCCCGAAGAACTCGCTGGCCCGCCAGCAGCTGTCCAAGCTCAAGGTCTACCGCGGTGCCGAGCACCCGCACGCGGCCCAGCAGCCCGTCCCCTTCGAGATCTCCCAGGTCGCGCAGTAAGCCCGGCGTCGCCGCTGCTGCGTAGAAAGCGAACAGACACGTGACTGACATCATCAACGAGGGCGTCCTCGACACCGACGAGCCCGAGCTCACCGAGTACACCTCCGAGTCCGACGCCTCGGTGGCCGGCGAGGCCAAGCGCGCCCGCCAGGTCTCGACCCCCGGCTCGGCCACCGGCCGCCGCAAGCAGGCCATCGCCCGCGTCCGCATCGTGCCGGGCACCGGCGAGTGGAAGATCAACGGCCGCGCCCTCGAGGACTACTTCCCGAACAAGGTGCACCAGCAGATCGTCCGCGAGCCGCTGACCATCCTCGAGCTCGAGGGCTCCTACGACGTGCTCGTCCGCGTGCACGGCGGTGGCCCCTCCGGCCAGGCCGGCGCGGTCCGCCTCGGTGTGGCCCGCTCGCTCAACGAGGTCGACTCCGAGCTCAACCGCCCGGCGCTGAAGAAGGCCGGCTTCCTGACCCGCGACCCCCGCGTCCCGGAGCGCAAGAAGGCCGGTCTCAAGAAGGCCCGCAAGGCGCCGCAGTACAGCAAGCGCTGACCCGTCGCGCCCACCCGGGCGCACCCGTCACGCCCGAAGGCCCCCGAGCACTGCTCGGGGGCCTTCGTCCTACCTTCCGTGCTGAGCGCTTCGCGCCCGGACGCCCGACGCATCGGCTCACGGGCGCGCCGGACGAACCGGGTGCGAGGGGGCGGATCCCGGCACCGTCGGCTCGTGCGGTGGTCGGTGGGTAGTGGAGGTATCGTCGTGCGAGCACATGACCTGGGTGGCCCGCGGGCCACCCGACCGGGAAGGCACAACGCGTGGCTCGACTCTTCGGCACGGACGGCGTCCGTGGCATCGCCAACCAGGACATCACCGCCGAGCTCGCCCTCGACCTGTCGGTCGCGGCGGCGCACGTGCTCGGTGAGGTCGGGGAGTTCAACGGGCACCGGCCCGTGGCCGTCGTCGGGCGCGACCCCCGCGCGTCCGGTGAGTTCCTGGCCGCGGCGACGATCGCCGGGCTCGCGTCGGCGGGCGTCGACGTGCGCGACGCCGGCGTGCTGCCGACCCCGGCCATCGCCTACCTCGTCGCCGAGCAGGACGCCGACCTCGGCGCCATGCTGTCGGCCTCGCACAACCCGATGCCCGACAACGGTCTGAAGTTCTTCGCCCGGGGCGGGCACAAGCTCGCCGACGAGCTCGAGGACCGCATCGAGGCCCGCCTGCGCGCCGACTGGCAGCGGCCCGTCGGGGGCGACGTGGGCCGGATCTCCGCGCTCGAGGACGGCGCCGACCGTTACGTGCGCCACCTGCTGTCCGTCCTGCCGCACCGCCTCGACGGCCTGCACGTCGTCATCGACGCCGCCCACGGGGCCGCTTCGGAGGTGGCCCCCCGCGTCTTCCGCGAGGCCGGCGCCACGGTCACGACGATCGGCTGCGAGCCCGACGGCATCAACATCAACGACGGCTTCGGCTCCACCCACACCGACGCCCTCAAGGCGGCCGTCCTCGAGGCAGGCGCCGATCTCGGGATCGCCCTCGACGGAGACGCCGACCGCTGCCTCGCCGTCGACGCCGCGGGCCGCGAGGTGGACGGCGACCAGATCATGGCGATCCTCGCGCTGGCCATGAAGGAGCAGGGCGTGCTGCGTGGCGACACCCTCGTCGCGACGGTCATGAGCAACCTCGGCATGATCCACGCCCTCGCCGACGCCGGCATCAAGGTCGTGCAGACGGCCGTCGGCGACCGCTACGTCCTGGAGGGGATGAAGGAGGGCGGCTTCGTCCTCGGCGGCGAGCAGTCCGGCCACGTCGTCATGCTCGAGCACGGCACCACCGGCGACGGCACCCTGACCGGCCTGATGCTGGCCTCGCGCGTCGCGGCCAGCGGACGCCCGCTGGCCGACCTCGCGACGGTGATGTCGCACTTCCCGCAGGTCCTCGTCAACGTCAAGGACGTCGACAAGTCGGCCCTCGAGGCCAACTCGGTCGTCGCCGAGGCGGTGCGCGTGGCCGAGGGCGAGCTGGGCAGCACCGGCCGCGTCCTGCTGCGCAAGTCAGGCACCGAGCCGGTCGTCCGCGTCATGGTCGAGGCCGCCGACGGCGACCAGGCCCGGCTGCTGGCCGACCGCCTCGTCGGGGTCGTCAAGGCCGAGCTCAGCCTCTGAGGCCTCGCTGCGACAAACGGGGTGCCCTGGCAGGGCGTGCTGCATAGGGTCGCCTCATGCCCGACGCCACCGCCGACGCCACCACCACCGACGACGCCTCCACCGACGCCAACCCGCTGCTCGTCCCGAGCGGGCTGCCGTTCTCGTTGCCGCCGTTCGCGCACATCCGTGTCGAGCACTACGGCCCGGCCTTCGACGCCGGCATGGCCGAGCAGCGCGCCGAGGTGGACGCCATCGCCGGCAGCGCGGAACCGCCGACCTTCGAGAACACCGTCGTCGCGCTCGAACGGTCGGGTCGGCTGCTCAGCAGGGTCAGCCTCGCCTTCTTCGGCACGTCGAGCTCGCTGGCCACCGAGGCCATGCAGGCGCTCGAGGAGGAGTACGCGCCGAGGCTCACCGCCCACGGCGATGCCGTCCGGCTCGACCCGCGCCTCTACGCGCGCATCCGGGCCGTGCACGACGACGCCGACGCCATGGCGGCCCTCGACGCCGAGTCGCGCCGCCTCGTCGAGCGGCACCTGACCGAGATGACCGTCGCGGGCGCCGGCCTCGACGACGACGCCAAGGCCGGCCTGCGCGACCTCAACGGCCGGCTCGCGACTCTGAACACGCGCTTCGAGAAGCAGCTGCTGTCCGACTCCAACGACCTCGCCGTGCTCGTCGAGGACGCCGGGCAGCTCGACGGCCTCACCGCAGGCGAAATCTCGGCCGCGGCCGAGGCGGCCCGCGAGCACGGCCACGACGGAGCCTGGCTCATCACGCTCGTGCTGCCGACGAGCCACCCGCACCTGGCCTCGCTGACCGACCGCGACCTGCGCCGACGCCTCCAGGACGCGCAGACCAGCCGCGGCAACCGCGACAACGCCGACGACACCAAGGACCTCATCCTGCAGATCGTGCGGCTGCGGGCGCAGCGGGCGCGGCTGCTCGGCTACGACACCCACGCCGCGGCGACCCTGGCCGACTCGACGGCGCGCTCACCCGAGCGCGTCCTGGAGCTGCTCGAGAAGCTCGCGCCGGCCGCAGCGCGCAACATCGAGCGTGAGCGCGCGCTGCTCGATCAAGAGGCGGGACACCCGGTAGAGCCGCACGACTGGGCGTTCTGGTCCGAGCGGGTGCGCGCCTCGACGTACGACGTCGACCTCGCGCAGATGCGTCCGTACCTCGAGGCGGAGCGGGTGCTGCAGGACGGCATCTCCCTCGCCGCCGAGCGGCTCTACGGCCTCACCTTCCACGAGCGCGACGACCTCGTCGGATACTACCCCGACGTCCGCGTCTTCGAGGTGCACGACGCCGACGGCACCCCGTTCGGGCTCTACCTGCTCGACCTCTACACGCGCGACACGAAGAAGGGTGGTGCGTGGATGAACAGCCTCGTGCACCAGAACGCCCTGCTCGACCAGCCGCACGCCGTCGTCGTCAACAACCTCAACGTGCCCAAGCCGGGTGCCGGCGAGCCGACCCTGCTCACCTACGACGAGACCCGCACCTTCTTCCACGAGTTCGGGCACGCGATCCACGGGCTGCTCGCCCGCGTCACCTACCCGCACTTCGCCGGCACCCGCGTGTTCCGCGACTTCGTCAAGTACCCGAGCCAGGTCAACGAGATGTGGATGCTCTGGCCGGAGGTGCTCGGCAGCTACGCCGTGCACCACGAGACGGGGGAGCGGCTCCCCCAGGAGCTCGTGGACCGGCTCGTCGCCGCACAGTCGTGGGGCGAGGGGTTCGCGACGGGGGAGTACCTCGCGGCAGCGCTGCTCGACCAGGCGTGGCACGCGCTGACGGTCGAGCAGGCCGAGGCGGTCACCGACGTCGAGGCCTTCGAGGCGCAGGCCCTGGCAGAGGCCGGGCTGGCCAACCCCCTCGTGCCGCCCCGCTACCGGTCGACGTACTTCGCGCACACGTTCTCCTACTCCTACGACGCGCAGTACTACGCCTACATCTGGAGCGAGGTCCTCGACGCCGACACCGTCGCGTGGTTCCGCGAGAACGGGGGCCTCTCGCGCGAGAACGGCGACCGCTACCGGAGGTACGTCGTCGGGATCGGCGGCTCGGCCGACCCGCTCGCCTCCTACCGGGAGTTCCGGGGCACGGACGCCGACATCCGGCACCTGCTCGAGCGTCGAGGACTCGACTGACCGGCTGCTGGCAGACTCGGGTCGTGAGCCGCGTCAACGTCGTGCCGCTCTCGCGACGCATGCAGCCCCGTGACCCGCACGAGGAGCACCGCGTCGCGACGCCGCTCGAGCTGTTCTTCGACCTCGTCTTCGTCGTCGCCATCGCCAGTGCAGCCGCGCAGTGGCACCACGGCCTCGCGGGCGGACACCTCGGCGAGCTCGTCAACTTCGTCATGGTGTTCTTCGCCATCTGGTGGGCGTGGATGAACTACACGTGGTTCGCCTCGTCCTACGACTGCGACGACGTGCCCTACCGCCTCCTGACCTTCGCGATCATGGCCGGCTCGCTCATGCTCGCCGCAGGCATCCCCGACCTTTTCCGGTCCGGGCAGTCGGGGCTCGTCGTCGGCGGGTACGCGGTGATGCGCTTCGCGATGGTCGCGATGTGGCTGCGCGCGGCCGGGAGCCATCCGGAGGGCCGGCGCACCGCACTGACCTATGCCGTGGGGATCTCGGTCGTCCAGGTGCTCTGGATCGCCCGGCTCCTCATCCAGGACCGCACGGCGCTCATGGTGACGTTCTTCGCCCTCGTGGTGCTCGAGCTCCTCGTGCCCGTCGTCGCCGAGCGGAGCGGCGTCACGCCGTTCCACCCGCACCACATCGCCGAGCGGTACGCCCTGCTGACCCTCATCGTGCTCGGCGAGGTCGTCCTCGCGTCGGTGCAGGCCGTCCAAGGGGCCCTCGTCACCGGTGCGGAGGTGGGCCTGGTCGCGCTCGTCGTCGGCGGGCTGCTCATCGTCTTCTCGATGTGGTGGCTCTACTTCAAGCGCGAGCACGCGAGCCTGTTCGAGGGATCCGTGGCCAGCGTCTTCGTCACCGGCTACGGGCACTACCTCGTGTTCGCGTCCGTGGCGGCCACGGGTGCGGGACTCGCGGCCGCGGTGGACGTCGTGCAGGGAGACGCGGAGGCCTCGGCCCGCGTCGTCGGCCTGGCCCTCACCGGTGCCGTCGCCGTCTACGTGTGGTGCCTGACGGCCATGCACTCGATGGCCGGGGCGCCGCTGGCCGAACGACGCGTCGGAGTGGCTGCCGGCCTCGTCGTGCTGGCCGTCGCGGCGCTGGCGCCACCGGTCGGCGTCACCGTGCTCGCCACCGGCCTGGTGCTCGCGGCCGCCGTGGCCCACCACGTGCTGAGCAACCGGGAGAACGACCCGTCCCCGTCCAGCGTGCAGTGACGCTCATGCAGAGCAGGACGAAATGTTCTCCCGACCGGACGAGACCTCAGGCGACGTGGCGCAGCAGGCCCGTGTCGACGTCGTAGACGAACCCGGCGACCTGCGTGCCCTGGGCGATGAGGGGGTGCGAGCGCACCCGGGCGAGGTCCTCGCGCAGCGCCCGCTCCTGGTCGGTGATCGCGTGGAAGGTCATCCACGACGCGTCCTCACCGGCGCTCGCCCCGACCCGCTCGCGCAGCTCGGCCTCGGAGTTCGAGGCCATGGCGCACCGCGTGTGGGGCACGACGAGGATGCGCTCGACGCCCAGCAGGTGCGTCGCGAGCACCAGGGCCTCGAGCGCCTCGGAGTCGACGCGTCCGCCGGGGTTGCGGAAGATCTTCGCGTCGCCGGGCTTGAGGCCGACGAGACCCAGCGGGTCGATGCGCGAGTCCATGCAGGTGACGATGGCGACGCCGGCTCGGGCGATGCCGTCGAAGCCGGCCATGTCGAAGTTGTCGGCGTACTCGCGGTTGGCCGCCACGAGGTCCTCGAAACCGGCTGGGGCAGAAGCGTTCTCGGTCACTGCAGTTGTCTCCTCGTTCACTCGAGTCCGGGGCGCTTGGCGATCGTGAAGGCCACCGGCTTGCTCACTTCGGCGAAGAAGTCGTTGCCCTTGTCGTCGACGACGATGAAGGCCGGGAAGTCCTCGACGTCGATCTTCCACACCGCCTCCATGCCGAGCTCCTCGTACTCGAGGACCTCGACGTGCTTGATGCAGTCCTGGGCGAGGCGCGCGGCCGGCCCGCCGATCGAGCCGAGGTAGAAGCCGCCGTGCTCGTGGCACGCGTCGGTGACCTGCTTGCTCCGGTTGCCCTTGGCGAGCATGACCTTGCTGCCGCCGGCGGCCTGGAACTGGTCGACATAGGAGTCCATCCGGCCGGCCGTGGTGGGGCCGAAGGACCCCGACGGCATGCCCTCGGGCGTCTTGGCCGGCCCGGCGTAGTAGACGGGATGGTCCTTGAGGTACTGCGGCATGTCCTCGCCGGCGTCGAGGCGTTCCTTGATCTTGGCGTGCGCGATGTCGCGGGCCACCACGAGCGGTCCGGTGAGCGAGAGGCGCGTCTTGACCGGGTGCCTGCTCAGCTCGGCGAGGATGTCGTCCATCGGCTGGTCGAGGTCGATCTTGACCACGACGTTGCGGCTCGTCGAGCTGACGCCGATGGCGTCGTCCTCGTGCTCGCCCAGGTCGACCGAGCCGGCGTCGGGAAGGAAGCGGGCCGGGTCGGTCTCGAGCTGCTCGATGAAGACGCCTTCGGGCGTGATCTTGCCGAGCGCCTGGCGGTCGGCCGAGCACGACACGGCGATGGCCACGGGCAGCGACGCGCCGTGGCGGGGCAGTCGCACGACGCGGACGTCGTGGCAGAAGTACTTGCCGCCGAACTGCGCACCGATGCCGAACTGGCGGGTCAGCTCGAGCACCTTCTCCTCGAGCTCGGTGTCGCGGAACGCGTGCGCCGTCATGGAGCCGGTCTTGGGCAGGGTGTCGAGGTACTTGGCGGACGCGTACTTGGCTGTCTTCAGGGCGAACTCGGCACTCGTGCCGCCGATGACGATGGCGAGGTGGTACGGCGGGCACGCGGCGGTGCCGAGGGAGCGCAGCTTCTCGTCGAGGAAGCGCATCATGGCCTCCTCGTTGAGGATCGCCTTCGTCTCCTGGTAGAGGAAGCTCTTGTTCGCCGAGCCGCCGCCCTTGGCCATGAAGAGGAACTTGTACGACGTCTCGTGCCCGGGCAGCGTGTCGGCGTAGAGCTCGATCTGGGCGGGGAGGTTGGAGCCGGTGTTCTTCTCCTCCCACGTCGTGAGCGGGGCCATCTGGGAGTAGCGCAGGTTGAGCCGGGTGTACGCGTCGTAGACGCCCTCGGCGACGGCCCGCTCGTCGGTGCCCGCGGTGAGGACGTGCTGACCGCGCTTGCCCATGACGATGGCGGTGCCGGTGTCCTGGCACATCGGCAGCACGCCGCCGGCGGCGATGTTGGCGTTCTTGAGCAGGTCGAGCGCGACGAACTTGTCGTTGTTGCTCGCCTCGGGGTCCTCGAGGATGTTGCGCAGCTGCTGCAGGTGTCCGGGTCGCAGGTAGTGGGCGATGTCGTGCATCGCGGTCTCGGTGAGCAGGCGCAGGGCCTCGGGGTCGACCTCGAGGAAGGTGCGGCCTCCTGGGCCCTCGACGGTCCGCACCCCCTCGGTGGTGAGGAGGCGGTACGGCGTCTCGTCGGCGCCGATGGGCAGCAGGTCCTCGTAGGCGAACTCCACCACGACAGCTCCTTGGTGCATCGGTTGCAGCTGAGGCGTCGCCCCGCGGGCGGCGCCCCGGACCCCGGACGTCGGGCCGCGAGGCGGCCGCAGACGCGAAAGTCCCCTCCCAGCCTAGTGATGGCCCGGAGGGGACTTTCGCGCAGGTGGTGCCGAGCGGGTCCTCAGCCCTTGACGGCGCCCGAGGTCATGCCACGGACCATGAACCGCTGGAGCGCGAAGAACACGATGAGCGGGACGATCATCGTGATGAACGCGCCGGCCGTGAGCAGCTCCGCGCCCTGGCCCTGTGTGCCGAGCAGCTGCTGGAGCTTGACGATGACCGTCGTGTTGCCGCTGTTGAGGAACAGCTTGGCGATGAGCAGGTCGTTCCACACCCAGAGGAACTGCAGGGTGGCGAACGCCGCGACGGCCGGGATCGACATCGGGAACACGAGGCGCCAGAACGTCTGGTAGTGCGAGCAGCCGTCGATCTTGGCCGACTCGATGACGCTCCGGGGCAGCGTGCTCATGTAGTTGCGCAGCGTGTAGATGCACAACGGCATGCCGAAGCCGGTGTGCAACAGCCACACGGCGATGTACTGGCCCGAGATGCCGAGGCCGCGCGGGCCCAGGATGTTGAGCATCGGCTGGAACGCCACCTGGATGGGCACGACCATGACGCCGATGATCAGCAGGAAGATGAACTCCTTGAACGGGAAGTTCATGAACGTGAAGGCGTAGGCCGCGAACGCCGCGAACATGATCGGGATGACCGTCGCGGGGATGGCCACGACGATGCTGTTGATGAAGCCGGAGGCGAAGTCCTGCCCGCTCCAGACGCCCTGGTAGTTGCTCGTCGTCCAGTTGGCGCTACCGGGGTTGAACAGCGCCGTCCACCACCCCGACGAGGCAGCGTCGTCGCGGGTCCGGAAGGACGTGACGAGCAGACCGATGGTCGGGATCGTCCACAGGAGCGCGAAGATCGTCATCGTGACGATCGAGAACGGGCTGAGCGGTCGCCCGTCCTTCATGAGTCGCCTGCTCATCGGTTCGCCTCCTCGTCCTTGAAGTGCTTGATCTGGTACCAGATCAACGGGATGACCGCGACGAGCAGGACGACGACGATGGCCGTGGCCTGTCCGGCCTCGCTCGCGGCGAACAGCTTGTTGAAGAAGAGGTTCGCGATGACGTTGGTGTTGTAGTTGCCGTTCGTCGTCACGTACACGATGTCGAAGACCTTGAGCACGAGGATGAACACCGTCACGAAGACCGTGATGATCGTGCCCTTGATCTGCGGGACGACGACGCGCCAGAAGATCTGGAACTCCGTCGCGCCGTCGATGCGCGCCGCCTCGATGGTGTCGTCGGGCACGCCCTTGATCGCCGAGGACAGCAGGACCATGGCGAACCCGACCTGCAGCCAGATGAGGATGACCATGAGCAGGAGCGAGTTGAGCTTGGCCGTCTCGATCTGCAACCAGGTCTGTGGGTCGCCCCCGAGGCTGGTCCAGATCGCGTTGAGCAGGCCGGTCTGGGGCTCGCCCGGGTTGTTGTACGCGTAGACGAGGCCCCAGATCGCCGAGGCGCCGACGAAGGAGATCGCCATCGGCATGAACACGAGGCTCTTGGCGACCTTCTCCCCGAGCGCCGACAGCTTGTCGGACAGGACGGCGACCCCCACACCGAAGCCGACGACGACCGCCGGCACGATGATGAGCCACAGGATGTTGTTGAGGATCGAGTTCCAGAACTCCGGATCGCCGAAGATCGTCTTGTAGTTCTGCAGGCCGACGTATGCCGTGCTGTCGGAGTTGGCGAACGAGTAGTTGATGGTCTGGAACGTCGGGTAGATGAGCATCAGCGCGACGAAGAACAGACCCGGCAGCAGGAAGGCGTACGGGGTCACTCCCTCGGACAGCCGTGAGGGCAGGCCCTCGACGAACATGTTGAGGAAGAAGAAGATCGCCGCGGCGCCGCCGACTCCGGCGATGATGGCCAGCAGGCCGATGACGACCTTGTTGCCGAACCACTGCGGGTAGAAGCCGAACGCGAGGAACAGGTTGCCGAGGAACCAGACCACGACGACCATGCCGATCAGGCCGAGGGCGATCTTGAGCGGGTGGGCTCGCAGAGCGGACTCGGGGTCGCTGGGGCGCGACCGACTTCCTTGCGTGATGGAGGCGGTGTCGGCGGTCATGACTTCGGCCAGGAGGTCTCGATGTTGTCGACCGTCTGCTGGGTCGGCTGTCCGTTCATCCACTTGACCATCTCGGTCCAGAACGTGCCCGATCCGACGGCCTTGGGCATGCTGTCGGAACCGTCGTAGCGCAGCGCGCTCGCGGCGCCGGCCAGGACGGCGATCTCCTTGGTGATCTTGTCCGGGTAGTTGCTCGCGTCGAAGGTCTTGTGCGGCGAGAGCCACCCGCCGGCCTTGGCCCACTCGGCGCCGAACTTGTCGGACGTCAGGAACTGCATGACCTTCTGGGCGTCGGGGTCGCCGCCGTTGAAGAGCCCGGCGATGTCGCCACCACCGAGGACGACGGGGCTGTCGTAGCCGCCCTGCCACTGCGGGAAGACCATGATGCCGACCTTGTTGTCGAGGTCGGCCTGGACCGGCTTCGGCAGGAAGGTCGTGATGAAGTTGCCCTGGCGCAGGAGCATGCACTTGGCCGGGTTCTGGAACGCCGGGTTCATGGCGTCACCGAACGCGGTGTTGAGGATGCCCTTGGGGCCACCGAAGGAGTTGTTGTCGTCCTTGATGATCTTGCCGACCTCGTCGAAGGCCTTGACGACCTTGGGGTCGTTGAACGGGATGCGGTGGGCCACCCAGTCGTCGTAGACCTGCGGGCCGTACAGGGACAGCATCATCTGCTCGACCCAGTCGGTGCCGACCCAGCCGGTGGCCTGGTCCGAACCCCACGCCTCGCACCAGGGGGAGACCCCGCTCGCCTTGATCTTGTCGATGGCCTGGGACTGGAGGTCCTGGAAGGTCCTGAACCGCGTCGGGTAGCCGGCCTTGGTCCAGGCGTCCTTCGGGTACCAGAGGACGCTCTTGAAGGCCATGCGCATCGGGGCGCCGTAGACGCGGCCCTTGTACCGGCCGGCGTCGAGGAAGCCCTTGATGAGGGTGCGGTCGAGCTGGTCGTAGTCGAGGTAGGTGTCGATCGGCTGGATCTTGCCCTGGGCGGCGAACTCGAGCAGGCCACCGGGCTGCGGGAACAGGCCGATGTCGGGGGAGTCGCCGGACTGGACCTTCTGCTTGATCGTCGTGGTGAAGTCCTGGTCGGACGTGTACTGCAC